>CAZZZQ010000312.1:0-4935 GCA_964658405.1 uncultured Sphingomonas sp. | reverse complement strand
CACCGCGAGGCCGCCGATAATGACTGCGACCGCCGCGATCTGGGAGCGATTCTTCCGAATCTTGCGCCAGGCCGCCGTCACAAACGGATCGTCATCCTCTTCGACCGCCCTGCGCAGAATCAGAATCGGCCGAATCCCGCGAATATCCAGTAGCGGAGGCAGCGTAAAGAGCAGCGTCGTCAGCACTCCGGCAGCCAGACCCGTCAGGATCGCGGTCGGCTGCAGGTGCAGCGTCGTCTCCACGTTGATCAGCTGCCGCAGCAAAACCGGGAAGGCGAGCTGCACGGCAACGCCCATCGCCACACCAACCGCGCCGCCGACCAGCCCCAGCAGAAGCGTCTGCAACAGGTAGATCTTGATGATCTGGCCGGAGCTTGCCCCCAGCGACTTCATGATCGCAATCGTGTCCAGCCGCTGCTGCAGGTGCGCCCGCATCGCCATCGCGACCCCGACCGCTCCCAGCACCAGTGCCACCAGCGACATGAGGGAGAGCAGGCTCGTCGCCCGATCCAGCCCCTGCGTCAGCGCCGGATTCGTCTCCCGGTAGTCCGTGACCTGCGCCTCGGGGAGCAGCGTCTCCAGCCGCTCCTTCAACGCTGCTACCCTGCCCTCCGAGATCGGCTGGCCGTTTCGCGGCTTTGGAACCTTGAACAGGTAGCGCTGCCCCGCATGGCTTCCCGGAGCCAGCAGCCCCGTCGCATCCAGCCCCTCGCGCGAGATCAAAACCCGCGGCCCCGCCGCAAAATTCCCCGAAAGCCGATCCGGCTCGTTCGTCACCACCGCTGCGATCCGGAAGAGCTTCCCGCCGATCTTCAGCTGATCTCCCAGGTGCAGATGCAGCCGGATCAGCAGATCGTCGGCAACGACCACGGTGCTCGAAGTCAGCACATCCTGTAGCTTCCCTGCTGGCTGGAGCTCGACCGTGCCGTAGAACGGATAAAGCGCCGGGTCGACCGCCTTCAGCGAAACCAGCAGCGGATCCATCGTCTGGGCGGTGCTCGCCATCGACAGCAGCTCCGTCACTGGCGTCACCTGGACACCCTCCGCCTCCACCGCGTCGAGTCCCTTCTGCTGCTCCGGCGTCGGCTGCTGAAACATCCGCGCGGCCAGGTCGCCCGCCATGATGCTCCGCGCCCGGGTCAGCAGCGTTCCGCGAAAGGACGAGCTGAAGCCACGCACACCCGTCAGCGCGGCCACGCCGATCGCCACCGACAGCACAACGAAGAAGAACTTGCCGCGCGAAGCCCGCATCTCGCGAGTCGCAATCTTTGCCGCAGAGCTCCAGGAGAGCTGTTGAGCCATGAAGAGGACCTTCCCTAAAGCGTTGCAGGAGACGGGTTCATCTCATCCGAAAGGATCAAGCCGTCGCGCAGCGTAATGCTGCGATCCGCATAGGTCGCAAGCACGGGATCGTGCGTCACCAGCACCAGGGTTGTTCCCTCCACCCGGTTCAGGTTCAGCAGCAGCTCCAGCACATGGGCGCCATTCGCCGTGTCGAGATTCCCCGTAGGCTCGTCCGCCAGCACAATCGGCGGTCGCAGAATAAACGCTCGAGCAAGCGCCACCCGCTGCTGCTCTCCGCCCGAGAGCTGGACGGGATAGTGGTCCATCCGGTCCCCCAGGCCAACGCTCGTCAGCAGCTGCCGCGCCCTCGGAAGCCCCTCGGCGGAGTCCTTCGCATCAGCATTAAGCTCGAACGGCAGCAGGACATTCTCAAGCGCCGTCAGCGTCGGAATCAGCTGGTAGCTCTGGAAGACGAACCCGATTGTCTTTCCGCGGACCTGCGCAAGCTGATCCTCAGGCAGGTAGCTGATCGCTACGCCGTTCAGCGAAACATTGCCCTCGCTCGGCGTATCGAGCCCCGCCAGCAGCCCCAGCAGCGTCGACTTTCCCGACCCCGACGTGCCCATAATGGCAGTAAACTGCCCCGCCGGGATATCAAAATCCAGGCCTTTCAGGATGTGTGTTGTGCGAGCGGTCGATCGCGTCCCATTCTTGATGGACTTGCGCAATCCCTTGACGGAGATCATTGTGGCGGCATCAGTCACCGGCGAGGTCTCCTTCATACATCGTTAGTCTTTGTTAGATTTGAAGCATGCAGAGGACTTGCTATGCACTCATTCTAGCGGCATTTATAACCATCAGCGGATGCCACGCCGGAGACACTTCGAAGCAATCAAAAGCCTCGGAGCCGAACACCTTCCCGACCGAGCCCAGCCAGCCCGCCACGCCGCAGCCCACCGCAAAGCTCGCCGCAGCGCCTCGGAACGACTCCCGTCCGCTGCTCATCTGCTTCGGCGACAGCCTCACCGCCGGCTATGGAACCGACTCCGGCCAGAGCTACCCGGACTTCCTCCAGGCCGATCTCGACGCCCAGGGCTACCACTATCGCGTGGTCAACGAGGGCGTCAGCGGTGCCACCTCGAAGGACGGCATCACCCGCCTCGCCAGCATCGTCGCGCAGAAGCCAGCCGTGGTGATCGTCGAGTTTGGCGGCAACGACGGACTTCGCGGCCTTCCGGTCAAGGACCTGCGGACCAACCTCGACACCATCGTCTCCACCCTGAAGGCCACCGGCGCGAAGATCCTCGTCGCCGGAATCACCCTGCCCCCGGACTACGGCCCCGACTACGTCACGCAGTTCACCGCGTCCTACGGCATCGTCGCGAAGAAGTACCAGGTTCCCCTGCTGCCATTCCTGCTCCAGGGCGTCTTCGGAGTAGACGGCATGATGCAGGAAGACCGCACCCACGCCACCGCCCGGGGCAACGAGATCGTCGCCCGCAATGTTCTCCCGCTGGTTGAGCCACTCCTCAAAAAGTAACGGCTTTTCTCGCGGTCACTCGCGATTGGGCTAACCCATCACCACGATCGGCTGCATCAGCGTCCCTGCAATCCGCTTCGTAATCGCCAGCAGATCCGTCGGCGAGGTAAACGCCTTCACCAGCGGCGCGCTCGAGAAATCAGCCAGGTTCACCTGCATTCCGTTGCGGATGCGCCCGGCTGTCTGCTCATCTACCGTCACCGACGGCATCTCCGGAAGGAGCGTCCGCGGATGGGGTAGCCGTCCCTCAATGGCTGTCGTATCCCCGGCCAGCCCCTTCAGCTCTTCGACACCGATCGACTCAGCCAGCATGAACACTCCCGCACGGGTCCTGCGCAGCGATGAGAGGTGCGCCCCGCACCCTGCCAGGCCGCCAAGCTCATGCGCCACCGATCGCACATATCCGCCGGCGCTGACCGTCATGGCAAACTCGGCCGAGTCACCTTCAAGCGAAAGCAGCTGAAATTCGTGGATAAAAATCCGGGCCGGCTTGACGGGTACATCCACGCCGGCACGCGCAAGCTTGTGCGCCGGAACGCCATTAATCTTCTTCGCCGAAAAGATAGGCGGCATCTGGTCCATCGGGCCGTGGAACCGCTTCGCCAACTCGCAAAGTTCTTCAAAGCTCAACGCCAGAGGCTGCGGCTCAGCTGCAGGAATTCCATCTGCGTCAAAGCTGTCCGTCGCGAACCCAAATCGGATCGTGCCGGTGTACTGCTTCTCTGCCTGCCCGAAGAACTGCGCCAGCCGCGTATAGCGCCCAAGCAGCAGCGGAAGGACGCCGGTCGCCATGGGATCAAGCGTGCCCAGATGTCCGATCGAGGTCTCGCCGGTGATCCGGCGGACGAGTGAAACACAGTCGTGTGAGGTGATCCCTGCAGGTTTGTCGAGTACGATAAGGCCGTTCATCTCTCCTAGACTACAAGGCCATCGCGCTCTCAAACTGTGCTACAGGTTGCTTCCGCCGCGACGCACCAGCGATAAAAACTCGTTCCGCGTCTGCAACTGTGTCTTGAACACACCGAGCATCGCCGAGGTCACCGTAGACGAGTGCTGCTTCTCGACCCCGCGCATCATCATGCAAAGGTGCGACGCCTCAAGAATCACCGCCACTCCCTGCGGATGAATCGCCTCCGTAATCGCCTCGCCGATCTGCCGCGTCAGCCGCTCCTGCACCTGTAGCCGCCGCGCAAAGACATCGACCAGCCGCGGAATCTTGCTTAGGCCAATCACCTTGCCATTCGGGACATAGGCCACATGCGCCTTCCCGAAGAACGGCAGCAGGTGGTGCTCGCACATCGAGTAAAACTCAATGTCCTTGACGATCACCATCTCGTCGTAGTCCACATCAAACAGCGCCTGGTGCAGCACCTCGTCGATATTCTGCGTATAACCCCGCGTCAGAAATGCCATCGACTTGTCCATCCGCTCCGGAGTGCGCTGGAGACCATCCCGGTCCGGATCCTCGCCGATGCGGGAGAGCAGTTCGCGGTAGAGGTCCTGCGTTGAAAGATCAGCGAGAGCGACGTGTTCGAGTGCGGTTGAACTTGCCATAAAAGCCTTCCTTTATCACTTCATTTCGAAGTTCGCAGCCGGCGTGCCTGCGTAGTCAAACGAATTGTTTCCTGTCTCTTCCACGTGGACATTTTCCAGAGAGGCAGAGCGAAATTCTTTGAAGATCTCCTGGATCACAATCGCAAGATTCTCCGTCGTCGGAACCAGGTCACGAAAGACCGGCAGCGTATTCAGATTCGTATGATCGAACACTGCCAGCAGGTGAGTCGCAGCAAACCGATCCAACTCGCCAAGGTCACACACCATGCCGGTCTGCGCACTAACGGGCCCACTGACCGTGACCTGCACAACGTAGTTATGACCATGCCCGAACGGGTTGTTGCACTTCCCGAAGACACTGCGATTCTCATCCGCAGAGAACGCCTCGCTATCCAGGCGATGGGACGCGCTGAAGTGATATCGCCGCGAAAGATAGGCCTTCATAACTCACCGTAAAAATCTGCAAACAGGTCAGCCGTCTCATACACCCGCACACGATGCAGCTTCGCATGGGGGATCTTTCCATCGAGCCGCTTCCAGATCGCGATTGCCATATT
>CAZZZQ010000311.1:0-4940 GCA_964658405.1 uncultured Sphingomonas sp. | reverse complement strand
GTACGGGCGACCACTACTTCGTGAAGTCGCCGGTCTTCCCGTGGGGCAAGTTCCCCGGCGTGGACACGGTGCTCGGACCGGAGATGAAGTCGACCGGCGAGGTGATGGGCGTGGCCGATAACTTCGGAGAGGCGTTCGCCAAGGCGCAGATCGCGGCCGGGCAGGTCCTTCCGGTCAAGGGAACGATCTTCCTGAGCGTCAACGACCACGATAAGGACGGGCTTGTGCAGCTTGCTCGCGACTTCACGGAGATGGGCTTCCACCTGGTCGCCACACACGGAACTGCGGCTGTTCTCGAGCAGGCAGGGATGCAGCCAGAGCGCGTCTACAAGGTGAAGGAAGGCCGTCCGAACGTGGTCGACCTGATCAAGGGCGACCGGATTCAACTGATCGTCAACACGCCGCGTGGGCAGGATACCGTCTTCGACGAGAAGGCGATCCGCCGGGCAGCGGTGCTTGCACGGATTCCGACGATCACGACGCTGGCCGCTGCACGGGCCGCGGCAGAGGGGATCTCAGCCATCCAGCGCGGGACCCTGAGTGTGAACGCGCTGCAGACGCTGCACCATGAGCGCGAGCTGGCTCACTCAAACTAAGTCCTAAGCGGCCTGGGCAGATCAGCCCGGGCCGCTTAGTAAATTAGTAAAGGGCTTGCTAAATATAAAATGGAGAGATGCTGCTCGAAGGAATGCATCTCCCGCTGACCACGCCGTTCTATCCAGACGGCCGTTTGAACCTCCGCAAACTACAGCAGAATGTTGCTCATTACTCGCTGACCCCGGCAGCCGGGATGGTGGTGCTCGGTCAGAACGGTGAGGCTGGCCTGCTCTCAGACCAGGAAACGCGCGAAGTATTGCGGACCGCCATCGATGCCGCGGCGTCGGCGAAGGTGATGCTTGCCGGTGTGGCTCGAGACAGTGTCCTTGGAACGCTTGAGTTGCTCGAAGACGTTGCCTCAATGGGCTATGACGCGGCGATTGTGAATGCACCTGTATTTGCCGGGTGCGGCCCGAAGGAACTTCGCCTCTACTTTGAATCTGTGGCTGATCACTCGCCACTGCCGATCATTCTGACCGGCGCTTTGCCGATCGACCTGACGGCTCAGCTTGCCCACCATCCAAGGATCATCGGCTCTCTACAGGACTTCAGTGCGGAAGAGGTCAAGGGATTGCTCGAGCGGACGACTTCCATCAAGCGGTCTGTAACCGTGACCCAGATCTTTGGCGCCGTGACGGGACGAATGCTGGCGGAGAGCGGTCCGGAGAATAGCGGCCTTGTCCTCGTCGACTCATTGACCGGCGGTGCCGCAGTGATGACGACGCCGACGAAGCCCACCTTGAAGACCCGGACAAAGGTCGTTGGCTTTCAGCTTTTGGTGAGCCGGACAGCTGACATGCTGCAGGGACTATCGGCGGGTGCCGTTGGTGCGGTTCCCGCGTTCTCGGCTGCCGCTCCCCAGGGCTGCTACGAGGTCATGGCGGCGTGGAAAGATGGCGATCCGGCGCTTGCAGAGGAGAAGCAGCAGCGTTTGCTGAAGGCTCTTCATGGAGTGGAAGAGGCATTCGGAACGCGGGGGATCAAGTACGGGTGTGATTTGAATGGATATTTTGGTGGGGTCCCGCGGTTGCCATTGCTGCCGTTGACGGGGGACGAGAAGGCAACGATCACGGAACTGATGCTGGGTTTGAAGAGCTGACGAGTTACTGGGCGGCGCGCTTCGGCGTTACAGTGATGCCCATTCCGCTCAGCTTGCTGCGTGCGAGCATCGCCTCGGGCGAGGCAGGGTAGCGCTGGATCAGGGCCCGGAACTCGCGGACGGCGGCGTCATTCTGCTTCTGGGCAAGGAGTGCCTGGCCCTTGTGCAGGCGCGACGCGGGCACCTTGTTGCTGTCGGGGAAGTGCTGCAGGACCATGTCGTAGTCCTTGGTTGCATCCTCATACTTGGCGGCGCGGTAGTCGATCTCGCCCAGGTAGTAGAAGGAGTTGCCGGACAGCGCATGGTCGGGATAATCGCGAATGACCTCGGCAAACTCGCCGGCCGAGAGCGAGTACTTTGCGGCCATGTAATCGCCAAGCGCGGACTTGTAGAGCTCGTCAACCGGGGGTGCGGAGGCGGCAGGGGCTGGCGTCGCCTCGATGGGTGCGGCCGCCATCGGCGTACCGGCGGAGGGCTTGCCCCGGCGGCCGGTTGTCGGAGTCGAGGGCAGAGGCTGAGACGTCTCGGGGGCAGGGGAGGAGGGTGAGGCGGACGGCGGTCCAGACTGAGCGGGCTGGGCTGCTGGTGTCCCGGCGCCAATGCTCTGCTGCTGGTTCTGAATGTCCTGCGTCAGCTTCTCGAGCTTGCCGAGGCGGGCCTTCATCTCGTCGAGTGAGTCATTCAGCGACTGGATCTGACCGGCGAGTTGGTCGAGCTTTCCACCCTGGGCCTCCTGCTGGGTCTGGAGATTGCGCTGCAGGGCATCCATGTTCAGGGACATTTTATTGACCGAGTCGGCGCTCTGCTGGACAAGATCCTTCATGACGCCCATGCGCTCATCGTTCGACTGCTGAAGGCGGGCGACGGCATCCTGAAGCTGCTGAATCTGCGTTTGCAGCTGGATCATGTCTTTGTTCGCTGCATGCGCGGGGGCCGGGGCGAAGAGGAGGGAGAGTGCAAGCAGGGCAGATGCGCGGCTGAGGAACTTGGTCTGCATCGTCATAGTGTGTCTTCCTGCGAAGGCCCGCGCATGACGCACGGGCCTTCCGTTTAGCCTGACCAATGGTTCTAGCGGTCGAGGGAGAACTGCGCGCGACGATTCTGCTGGTAGCAGCTCTCGTCCTCCTGGGTGCAGAACTGCTTTTCCTTGCCGTAGCTTACGACGCGGAGACGGCTGGACTGAACACCTGCGTTCACAAGAGCGGTCTTCGCCGAGTTGGCACGATTCTCGCCGAGTGCAAGGTTGTACTCAGCCGAACCGCGATCGTCACAGTAGCCGCCGATGATGACCTTGATGTTTGGATGAGCGGCGAGGTACGAGGCAGCGTGGGAGGCGTTGGTCTGCGCATCCGGGCGGAGATCGTAGCTGTCGTAGTCGAAGAAGATGTCCTGAACGTTCTGGTGGAAGGCCTCTTCGCTGCCCATGTCGCCGTTCGCGTCGCCGGTCGGGGCGGTCGGAGCGGTCGGGACGCGAACGGTCACACGAACGTTCGCCTCGGTCTCTCCGCCGGGACCCTTGGCCACGAGGTGGAAGCTGGTCGAGGTTGAGGGCGATACGGTCTGGGTGCCGTTCACATTGACCGAGCCGATTCCGTCGATCGAAACCGTGTCCGCGTTCTGGGTGCGCCAGTTCAGCACGACGGACTGGCCGAGGTCGACCGCGAGAGGATCGGCGGTGATCACTGCCGTCGGCGCATTGCCGCCGTTGCTCGGGGCTCCGGCCATGGTGCCGATATTCGAATCGATACCCTTTTTGTGGCAGCCGACTGCTGCGCTTAGTACAACAGCGGCGGCGACGGTAAAGAGCTTGCGAAGTCCAGGTTGAGTCACGTTCATTGTCATTTCTCCTTGTGCGTTCTTCGTGCGCAATCTCTATAGAACTAAGGTTTCAGGTCGGCGTCGCCTGTCGCAGAGGACAGGAGAGCTACTTCCAACTCCAGTTTGGCATGTCTCCGCCTGCACCGGTGAGGGGTCTGCGCTGGGTACCGTCGGCGAGCATCGTCCAGATCTTCGTGTCACCGGGATGACCGCTCGCGCTATTTGCATAGACGATGTGGCGGCCATCCGGGGACCAGGACGGAAAGTCGCAGCGGCCGCCGTCGTGGGTAAGCTGAATCCACTTCTTGGTGGCGACCTCCATGACGTAGATGTCCTGACCGCCGGGTGCTCCCGGGCCATACTTCCGGTCCCAGGCGAAGGCAATGAATTGTCCATTGGGCGACCACGAGGGTGAGGTCGCGTAGCCGCCGTCGGTCATCCGCTGCACGCCGGAGCCATCGGTCTCCATAATGTAGAGCTGCGGGAGGCCGGTGCGGCCGCTGATCCACGCGATCTGGGCGCCGGTCTTCGGGTTGTAGGTCGGCGAGACATCAGGACCCTTGAAGCTTGTAATGCGGCGGGCCAGACCGCCATTTGCATCAGCGATCCAGATATCCGGGTCGCCTGACCGTGAGGACGAGAAGGCGAGCTCGCGGCCGCTTGGCGCCCAGGCGGGGGAGAGATTCGTCCCGCCGGTCGATTGAAAGGCCACGGCGCGACCGAGCAGGAGGGAGTACATCTGAATCTGGAAGCCGTACTTACCGAGGCTTGAGAAGGCGATGCGGGAGTTATCGGGCGAGACGCGGGGCGAGAGGGAGACTGTTCCGAGATGGGTGATGGCGTGCTGATTTGCGCCATCGTAGTCCATTGCCCAGATCTCTTTGTTCCCGGAGCCGCCGTGAACGTAGAAGATCTTGGTCTCTGCGATTCCGGAGACGCCGCCGCCTAGCCGAAAGATGATCTCATCGGCGAACCGGTGCGCGATCTGCCGGGCGCTGTCCTCGCTTGGCTCTTCGCTGTATTGCTTGGCGAGGACCTGCGGGAACTGGCTGTTCTTGGTGTCGAAGAGATAGCCACTGACGGCGAGCTTGCCCGATTGGACGCCCAGCGATCCGAAGGCCACCATCGCAGCGGAGGCGGGAGCGACCGACCACTGGGGCAGGCTCATCTCGGACGGACCACCGGGGGTGGCCTGCGGTGCGAGGCTCTTCGAGACCATATCGAAGATACCGGCGTTCGCGAGGTCCGAGTAGAGGGTGGTGTCAAAGATGCGCTTATCGGTGGCGGTCTGGCCATCAGCAGCTGACGGCTTGAAGTCGGCGACGGCGATCCGGATGCGCTCGGCTCCGCTGGAGGTCTCGGTCTTGAACCAGTCCTGCCCGTGAATCGGTGCAGCACCAGCGAGAAGAACGACGGAGAGCGTCAG
>CAZZZQ010000310.1:0-4968 GCA_964658405.1 uncultured Sphingomonas sp. | reverse complement strand
TCCAAAGGAGTTCCATCGGGCTTGTGGGAGAGGGGGCCGTAAGAGTAAAACCAGCCCATTTGCCGAAGTCCGGAGAGTCTTTTCTCAGGTCGACGGCCACATCCCAGATGGTGCCGGAGAGAACGCGAACCAGCTTTCCCTGAGGTTTGCCGAGTTGATAGTGCAGGCCACGGAGGACGCCCCGGGTCGAAAACGACTGGTTATCCTGGGCAAACTGCGGGGGCAGGCCGAGGGTCGAAAAGGTCTGTTCGTTGAAGACTTCAGCAAACCATCCTCGATCGTCACCAAATCGCCGAGGTTGAAGGAGCTTTACATCACGGAGCGGCGTTTCAAGAAGCTGCATTGTCTAAGTGTATCCGGCACGGCAAAAACGGTTCTCTACAGAGGAATATTTCTAGGGTTCGGGTTCTCGATAGTGTAGGGTTCTCGGGAGCCGGAGGGATACCTTAGTACGCACTGAAGGATTATTCCTAAGGAGTGACCCAGATTGGGATTACGCAGTGCGGGAGGACGGGTTCCAAGGAATCCGGAAGGTTGGTTGTAGTAGCTTTGATACGTATCCGGTTCGCCCATTGTTTCCCTGAATGCGACGATCAGGGCAAACGCTGAGATTTCTGATGCGTCGTGCCTGAGCCAAGCGACTCGCATCTAAACAGCTTGCACCTGAGAACGAAGCAAGATAGCAAAGAAGACTGGACGAATATGTCTGTTGAGCAGCACCCGAATACCGAGTCACAATCCGCAGCGACGATGGAGGGCTCCTATCCTTATACGGGACATTCCACCTCACCGCGGTACGGCTCCTGGCATGACGGCGTCCCTGCGAAGACCTTTCGATACCGCGTTGTAAAGAGAGTTCTGGATGTATCTCTGGTCCTGGTCGCACTGCCGATCATCCTCCCGTTGCTGGGCATCGTGAGTGCTTTGATCAAGTGGACCTCTCCGGGGCCGATCTTTTTCTCGCATCGCCGCATCCGGAAAAATGGCGCCTTCTTTTCCATGTGGAAGTTCCGGACGATGTGCGTCAACTCGACCGAGGTGCTCGAAGACTATCTGAGGGCTCATCCGGATGCTCGCGAGGAGTGGTATGCGACGCGAAAGCTTCGGATGGATCCTCGTGTCAGCTCTATCGGAAACTTTCTTCGTCGTTACAGTCTCGATGAGCTGCCCCAGGTCTGGAATGTCTTGTCGGGAACAATGAGCCTGGTTGGACCGAGGCCGATTGTCGCCGCCGAGGTGGAGAAGTACAAGAACAACTTCCAGTACTATTGCCGCGTGAAGCCGGGTCTCACAGGTCTCTGGCAGGTCTCGGGTCGCAGTGAGCTCAGCTATGACGCTCGTGTGGCTCTCGACTGCGAATACGTCAGCCGATGGTCGCTTGGGCGTGACCTGGTGATCCTGTTGAAGACTTTTACAGCGGTGATTAATAAGGACGGCGCCTTCTAGCGACGTTTCTGCCCCGAATCCTCTTTCTATAAAATCGAAGTATTCGCCGCAACGGACAGGCAGGATGTAAGAGCCTGCGCGCTCTCGTCTGCGATGGAAGGGTAACGATGGAAGGAATGCGTGAGCTTCTCCGGGGGAACATCCGTCGCAGCCTGCGGGCGATGCGAGAGACGGACCGGCTTGCTGCGGCTTGGCCAGTCGTCTGCGGAGCGGCGATGGCGATGCACGGTACGGTCGTCGGGTACGAGGACGGAGTTGTCAGCCTTGAGGTTGCAGATGGCGACTGGATGCGGCAGATGATGTCGATGCAGGGCCAGATTGGCGGCGAGCTGGGCCGAATCGCGGGTGTTCGCGTGACCGGGATACACTTCGTAAGGAAGCCAGCGGCGTTCCAGGGAACGAGATGATGGGGGTTGGTGTGAGTGAGATAGAGGCGGTAACGCTGGACGAGGTGCGCCGGGTGGCGGAGCTGGCCAACCTGGAGCTGACGGCTGAGGAAGAGCCACGGATGCAGCGGGATCTGAACGCCATCCTCGGATACATCGCGGAGCTGAATACGCTGGATACGGCGGGCGTTCCGGCGATGGCCCAGGTGGGCGAGATGCTGGCCGGTGGCGTTGATGCCGAAGCGACGGGCGTTGCACTTCGCGTGGATCGTGTGCGGCCCTCCGTGGATCGGCAGCAGGTCATGGACGTCGCTCCTGAGACAGATGGGCGGTTCTTCAAGGTTCCGAAGGTGATTGAACGGTGATGGATGAGATGGACGTACCAATGAGCATTGCAGGGATTCGGGAGGCTGTGGCCGAGGGGCGTCTGAAGGCTGTCACGCTGGCTGAGGAGCACTATCGCCTGATCGAAGCGAAGGATGAGACCATCAACAGCTTCCTTGCCCTGAGCCGTGAGCGCGCTCTTGCCCAGGCGGAGCGTATCGATGGCCTGGCGGCCCGCGGTGACTCGCTGCCAGTGCTCGCCGGAGTTCCTGTCGGGATCAAGGATGTGCTGGCGATGCATGGTTCGCCTGCGACGGCTGGTTCGGCGATTCTCAAGGGCTATAGGCCGCCCTATGACGCGACGGCGGTCGCGAAGCTTGAGGCGGCGGGTGCGGTGCTGCTGGGCAAGCTGAACTGCGATGAGTTTGCGATGGGGTCCTCGAATGAGAACTCGGCCTATGGCCCGGTGAAGAATCCGCGTGCGCCCGATCGCGTCCCCGGCGGGTCGAGCGGTGGATCTGCGGCGGCCGTGGCTGCGGGTTTTGCGGTGGCAACACTCGGGACAGATACGGGCGGCTCGATCCGGCAGCCAGCGGCCTTCTGTGGTGTGGTTGGCGTGCTTCCGACCTATGGGCGTGTCAGCCGCTACGGACTGATAGCATTTGCCTCGTCGCTTGATCGCGTGGGCCCATTTACCCGCAATGTGACCGATGCGGCGACGGTCCTGCAGGTGCTTGCGGGGAAGGATGAGAAGGATGCGACCTCCTCCGACCGGCCCGTGGATGACTATGTCGGAGCACTCGATAAGCCGGTTGAAGGTCTGCGTGTCGGTGTGCCGGCGGAGTACTTCGGCGAGGGTCTCGACCCGGAGATCCGCGAGGCCATCGAACGGACGATCGAAGGTCTGAGGGCGGCTGGTTGCGTTATCAAGCCCGTGAGCCTGCCCCACACGAAGTATGCAATCCCGACCTATTACGTAATTGCGACCGCGGAAGCCTCGTCGAATCTCTCACGGTTCGATGGCGTTCGCTTCGGACTACGGGCGGAGGGGGCAAATGCGCTCTCGGCGATGTACCGCAAGACGCGCGACCAGGGTTTTGGGGCCGAGGTGAAGCGGCGCATTCTGCTGGGAACCTATGCGCTGAGCGCGGGCTACTACGACGCGTACTACAAGAAGGCGCAGCAGGTCCGGACGCTGTTGACCCTCGACTTCCTGACCGCGTTTGAAGAGGTCGATGTGATCGTCGGGCCCATGACGCCGACTCCGGCGTTCAAGCTGGGCGAGAAGACGGACGATCCACTGGCGATGTACCTTGCGGATATCTACTCGGTTGCGGCCAGCCTTGCGGGTATCTGCGGCGTTTCGGTCCCGTGCGGCGAGACGAAGGATGGCCTGCCCATCGGGGTCCAGATCATGGGTCGCCACTTCGACGAAGCGACGATGCTGCGGGTCAGTTTGGCAGTCGAAAAGCTGTAGCGTGTTCACGGCGGACGGGGAGCATCTCGTCCGCCATGGCAGGCTCACTTTGGAATCTCCTCGGACAAAGTAACTCCCAATACCTCAGTCAAGTTCAAGTTTCGCGAGCCCTTGGCAGCAAGCGAGGATCCCTGCGCGCACGGATCGACCGATACTCCGCGGACGAGTTTGAGATGAGGTAAATGAGTGCCCGCGCGCAACTCCGTTTTGCTCAATAAGTTGCCGCGAACTTGCCGCAACCTTTGGATCGGGGGTGGGTTCGGAAAGAGGCAAGATGTTGTAAATGAGGATGTTACCGGTATTCAATCTGAAAGGACGCTTGACCATGATTCTCAAATACGCTGTACTCGCCGCTTCTTTGATTGCCCTTCCTGTCTCTTCTGCACTCGCTCAGAAGACCACCTACGCTCAGCGGCATGCGATCGCTGCTCGATCCTCGCATCAGCAGGCCCGTATCCAGAAGGGTGTTGCAGACGGCCAGATTACGCCGAGAGGCGCTGCCCGCGCGGAGGCGAATCAGAGCCGCATCAAGAGCGAAGACCACAGCATGCGCGCCGCAGACGGTGGCCACCTTACTGCACAGGATCGCCACACCCTCGCACGCCAGCAGGACGCAACGTCACGGGGTATCTATAACCGCAATCACAACCAGTACACGGATCCGGGCGTCGTTCCAAATACGCCACGCTAAGGTATCAATCGAGTTGGGACCAGCCCGGGTGCCTTCATCAGGGCTGGTTGTAGTAGCCGGTGCGGGTGCGGGCGGTCAGGCCGGGTGTCGCAACCTCAACCTGGATCTGGTGATACTCGTTGGGGCGCTCCGCCGGCGGTGGGTCGAAGGAAAGTTCATAGTAGGCGGTGGTGTCTGCCATGGCCCTCTGCAACAGGGCGGCAATGTCGTTGCTGGAGTTCAGGGCAAGGCCACCGCTCTGGGTCGCAAGGACCTGCAATCCGAGATCGCCGGCGTCCACTTGGCTGGTCTTCGTGATGCCTTTGAGAAACTCCTGGTAGTAGAAGGTTCGGGCAACCGAGGAGGAAGCTCCCTGGGGGTCAATGCTGTAGAGGGTAACGCCGGCATCGCGAAGCTCGTTTGAGAAGGCGACGATATCGTTAAAGAGTCGCTGCTGCTGTTTACTGTCGAGCTGGACACCGGGGCCGGAGAGGAGTGGCCAGCCGGGCGAGACCCAGAGAATAACCTTGCGGCCCGGGCGCGTCGCCTCGCGTGCAACTAGCTGATGGAGGGCCGTCAGCGAGAGCTCAAATCGCTCTGCCGCGCCATAGAATCCAGCCGAGCGGCGAATGCTGCGGAGGGCGACGGTGTATTGATCGAGCGAC
>CAZZZQ010000309.1:0-4991 GCA_964658405.1 uncultured Sphingomonas sp. | reverse complement strand
GAGGGCCACGCTTTTCGTAGAGGGAGTTGGACAGGCCAAGCTTGGCGGCGATCGTTTCAATGGGAAGCAGGTTCTTATTCAAAAAAGCCTCTGAGCATTCAACTGAAGTTTAGGGGGTCTGATCGATCGTGCGATTCGAAAACTGTTGCGGCGCGACAGCGGAACGCCCCATGGAAAGTATAACGGCGGCCCGGTTCAATCGATAAATTCCTCCCTGCAACGCGGCCCCCCGCGCATCGCCCCGTTTCACGAAATAGCCTGGCCGATGGCCCCATCAAAAGCTTCTTGCCTGCGACCCTGCGGTGCATTACAGTAGCGGAAACCTTCACAGAGCAACTCGCAGAACCGGGAGCAATCCCGGTGTTCACGGTTCCATAAGCGTATGCCGGCCCATCTTCTGCCGCGTCCCCGTGGCAGTTCTCCTTTGATCCAGTGATGCTTCAAGACAGGGGTTCAAACGATGCGTGCTGTTTCGATCCGGAACCTTCTTGCCGTAGCTGCTCTCTGTGCAACTCCCGCTTTCGCACAAAATGCCGTCTCCACCGGCTCGTTGAGCGGCATCGTCCGCGATCCATCCGGCCAGGTAGTCGCCCACGCCGCCGTTCTGGCCGTCAACGAGGCCACCGGCGAACGCCAAACCTCAACAACCAACGACTCCGGCATCTACAGCTTTCCCGCCCTCAAGATCGGGAATTACGACGTCGCCCTCTCCTCCACCGGCTTCCGGGCCGCCGAGATCAAGGGTCTCGTCGTAGGAGTTGGACACACGACCGACGCCGGTGCGACGCTCACGATCGGCGAGGTCAGCGAGCGAGTCGTCGTCGATGCCGGCGAAGCATCCGCCCTCAACCCTTCCGACACCACCGTTGGCACCCTGGTCCAGAAGGCCATCATCGACGGCCTTCCCCTCAGCGGCCGGCGCTATACGGACCTCGTTCTCCTCACTCCAAACGTCACCTCCGACGGTCAGTTTGGGCACATTAGCTTTGCCGGCCAGTCCGGCGGCGACCTATCCGGCTATAACAACACCGCCGGCGGCGCCTCAAACGCAAACGGTGCCAGCTCATTCACGGTCGACGGAGCAGACTCAACCAGCTACTACTACGGTGATAACCGCGGTTTCACGCGCATCCCCTACGTCTTCGGACTCCAGTCGGTGCAGGAGTTCCAGGTCCAGCCGAACGTCTACAACGCGGCCTACGGCGGGGCCGGTGCAGGCTTCATCAACACCGTCACCAAGTCCGGCGCTAACGCCTTTCACGGCGATGCCTTCTACTACAACCGCAACTCCGGCACCGGCGCCAACGACGCCGTCGACAAGGCTGCAGGGAATCCCAAGCCGGTCAATGTCCTCCAGCAGTTCGGCGCGGACATCGGCGGCCCCATCCGGCGGGACAGAATCTTCTTCTACTTCGACTACGAACAGCAGCGCCATAAGGACCCCCTCTACTCCGTCAATCCCGCCATGGCCGCGACCACCGAGACTAGCTTCGGTGTCCCCGCCGGCACTGCGCTCCCGGCGCCCAACTCGCACTATCCAGCAGCCGCAAGCATCTCGCAGGATCAGGCGACGCTGAACCCGACCAACCCGATCTACCTCCAGGGGGTCTCGAACGCCCTCAACGTCATCCACACCAACCTCGGCTCACGCGCACGCCGGCGGGATGACTACGAGTTCTTCCCGAAGGTCGACTGGCATCTCAGCGAGAAGGACCATCTCACCGTCCTCTATAACTACAACCACTTCCAGTCGCCCGGCGGCATCATCACCTTCAGCCCGGAGTCCTTCGGCGGAACCGAACTCCTCGGCGACAACGGCGTCCGCGACCATGTCGCCACCGTCCACTACACCCACACCTTCAACTCTTCGATCGTCAACGACGCCTACGTCAGCTACGTCCGCGACGAGCAGCTCTACAATCCTTCCGGCCTGGCCGGATCAGCGACCACGCCCGAGATGATCCTTACCGGCGGCGCACCCTCGACCCTCCTCCTCGGTAACGCTACCTTCTCCTACAACAATCTCCGCGAGTATCAGTGGCAGTTCGCTGACCACGTAACCTACCTGCTCGGGAAGCACCAGCTCGAGTTCGGCTACAACCTGAACCACGACTCTATCTCGACCAACAACCCCGGAAATTTCTACGGCCAGTACATCTTCCTCAGCCTGCAGTCCTTCGCGCTGGGCAAATGGAACATCTTCCAGCAGACGGCAGGGAACCCGAAGTACAACTTCAGCGATCCCTTCATGGGCTTCTACCTGAACGACACCTTCCGTGCCAGCTCGAAGCTGACCCTCACCGCCGGACTCCGCGAGGACTTCCAGATCTATCCGAACCCCGCCGGCAATCCCGCGCTGCCGTTCACGCAGGTCTTCCACAATCAGTACGAACGGCTCTCCCCGCGCCTCGGCTTCTCCTACGCGCCGCTCACGAAGACCGTCATCCGAGGCGGCATCGGTCTCTACTATGAGATCTTCGTAGGCGGCAACTACCAGAACTCCACGCAGGCCAACGGCGTCTCCCAGTCGAATCTCAGCCTCGTCGACTTCAGCACCGCGACCGTCGCCTCATCGCAGACACCGTCCTTCCCAACGCAGCTTCCGGCCACAAACGCGGGCTTCGGCGCGGGCACGAATATCGTCACCATCGCCAGCAACTACAAGACCCCCTCGGTCATCAACTCCAGCATTCAGATCGACCAGGAGATCGCCACCCGTACCATCCTCACCGTGGGCAGCCTCTGGTCGCACGGCATGCACCTGACGTCCTCCACCGCCTACGACCTGAATCTCAAGCCCCCGACCGGCACGACCACCTACCTGCTCCCGAACGAACGTACCGCCACCGCGCCTAACCTCGACAGCGGCCGCCTGCAGGAAGGCCTCATCAGCCCCGCCTTTGGCCAGATCAACGCCCTCATCAGCCCCGGGATCAATAACTACAACTCACTCTTTGTGCAGTTGAACCGGCAGGTCGCGCACGGCACCAACGTTACCCTCGCCTACACCCTGTCGAAGAGTACGCAGAGCGGCGTGGATTTCTACAACCAGTTTGACTTCAGCGGAACCCACGGTCTCTCGCTGCTCGATCAGCGGCACCGGCTCTCCTTCGCGACCGTCTACGCCCCGACGGTCGAGGTCGGGAACCACCTCGAACAGAAGCTTCTCGAAGGTTGGCGAATCAGCCTCCTCTCCCAGTTCAACTCCGGCCGTCCCTACACCGGCGTTATCAGCACGTCAGCCCTCGGCAACTCGCTCAACGACTCTGCCGCCCTGCAGGCGACTGCGAACACTGCTGCTGGTCTCGTAGGCGGCAACTCCCCTGGCTACGGCCTCGCGCCGGGGGAGGGCATCAACTCCTTCACCGGTCCGTGGATTACCGAGATTGACCTCGGCGTGGACCGCAGCTTCGCCATAACCGACAAGCAGTCCATCAATCTGAAGGCGCAGGTCTTCAACCTCTTCAACACCGCAAACTACTATGTCCAGGCGGGCAGCGGAATCAACCAGGTCCAATACAACGCCACCGGAACGACCTGCGGCGACGGCATGACAGCGAATCAGACCTGTACCCTGACTCCGAACAACGCAACCGGTGGCTTCGGAACCCGCACCTCGATCTCGCAGCCCAACCCGCCACGGATCATGCAGTTCTCGTTCAGCTACAAGTTCTAAGCCAGCGCCCGTAGAAGGACCGCCTTCCACCCTTCAACGTCCAGCTTCCAGCACACAGCCGTCTTCACACCAGATCGACGAGCATCGTTCCACGTGCCCTCGTTCCGCGCGTCGGAGCTAACATCCAGCCGATCCACAATCGTCATGCCGCGCGTCATAGCGCTTGCCGTCTCCACTTCAACGTAGTGACTGCTCGCATCGAGGCTCAGCGCCGGCTCCAGAAGAATCGCCATCGCAATCGGGTCAGGAAGCGACAAGCCACACTCCCCAGTCTGCGTGAAGTACGCCGCCGCAGCCGTGCTGTTGCACTCAATCGCAAACTCCGCAAGCGGCGTCCGCAGCGCAAGAATTTGCGCAATGTCCTCCTCGCTGACGACCGCCTCACCGCGCGAAAGCTGCCAGCCCACCATCTCGATCGGCAGGCCGGACAGGAAGACGATCCGCGCCGCCTCCGGGTCAACCCAGTTGTTGAACTCCGCAGCCGGCGTGACGTTCCCCTCGCAGCACGGCGCGCCGCCCATCATGACACAGCGGCTGATGAAGTCGACGATCTTCGGCTCACGCGCGACCGCAAGCGCAAGATTCGTCAGCGGTCCAAGCGTCACAATCTCCAGGCCAGGGTGCAGCAGAGCCAGCCGGATGATCGCGTCGACCGCATGCTCAGCCTCAATCGTACGCGCGACCGGTGCATAGCCATGATCCCCAAGCCCGTCCATCCCGTGGAACCAGTGGGCCAGCTCCAACTCACGCAGCAGCGGCTTCGCTGCACCCACGTAAACCGGCGTCTCCGCACCGCAAAGCTCGACGGTGTAGAGAGCGTTGCGCGCCCCCTGCTCGACCGCAACGTTTCCAGCGACAATCGTGATCGCCACGACATCGACCAGCGGCGATCGCAGCGCCATGATGAGCGCGACCGCATCGTCAGAGGCAGTATCGGTGTCGATCAGCACAACGCGGCGCGCCGAATTGTCTCTCAATCCCATGCGCCAATCTCCTCCGCAGTGAGCGGCAACGGAAGCACACGCCCCTCCGCGCCCGACTTGAATGTGGTCTCAAGAATCGCCATCACAGCCACTGCATCTCTCGCCGAGATCAGTGCCGGCGTGCGGCTTCGAATCGCCTGCTCGATGCCAACGTAGTACAGCCGCTGGTCGCCGCGAGGAGATGCAATCTCCGTCTGCTCGCCGGTGGCGCCATCGTAGAAGATGCTCCGATCAGGGTCGTGCCCGAAGAGGGGATCATCTGGCTGCATCCCCGCCATCAGTTGCCGCTCCTGCACATCAGTCACCACAGGATCATTGTCTGACTTGCGTTT
>CAZZZQ010000308.1:1801-4992 GCA_964658405.1 uncultured Sphingomonas sp. | reverse complement strand
GTCTCCCCTCTTTCTTGCGGTGTTGTCTTAGCGGGCGCTGATCTCCGGGACGCGGCTTGCGGGCTCGACCGGTGTGTGCTGAGCTTCGATCGAGGCGAACGCCGCACGCTGGGCGATGCGCAGAATCGGGGTCGGCAGGATGCCAAGGAGCAGGGTTGCAAGCGCCGTGAACGCCAGGGCCAGCCCGGCGGGAGCGCTGACCAGTGGCTGTGCTGCCGGGGTCTCCTCCGGTGCGGAGCGCGTGTAGAGCGCGCTGAGCAGGCGGAGGTAGTAGAAGCAGGCGATTCCGCTGTTCAGCAGGCCGATGACGGCGAGCCAGACGTTGCCGGCGTGCAGTGCGGCGGTCATGACGAGGAACTTGCCGAAGAAGCCGCCGGTGAAGGGGATGCCGATCAGCGAGAGCAGGAAGAAGGCCAGGAGCGCTGAGAGGATCGGCCGTTTGGCTGCCATGCCGGTGTAGTCGTCGATCGAGCGGATGGACTCGTTGTAGCCGGCGATCTGGGTGACGACGGCGAAGGCTCCGACGTTCATCGCGGCGTAGGTGGCGGTGTAGAAGCACGCTGCAGCGATGCCGTCGCTGGCGTTGGCCGTGAAGGCGACGAGCAGGTAGCCGGCGTGGGCGATCGAGGAGTAGGCCAGCATGCGCTTGACGTCGCGCTGCAGCAGGGCACCGACGTTGCCGATGGTCATCGAGAGGGCAGCGAGGATCCAGATCAGGATGCTCCAGCGATGCTGCATGCCGGGGAAGCCTGCGTAGGTGATGCGCAGAAGGACGGCGAAGGCGGCGGCCTTGGGGGCGGTCGACATGAGGCCGACGACCGGGGCGGGAGCGCCCTGGTAGACGTCCGGGGTCCAGACATGGAAGGGAGCGGCGGAGACCTTGAAGCCCAGGCCAATGATGATCATCGCGAGGGCGGTGAAGGCGAGGCGTGGGGTGGTGGTCGAGCCGAGGCCGGCAGCGATCGAAGCGATCGAGGTTGAGCCGGTTGCGCCGAAGGCAAGGGCGACGCCGTAGAGGAAGAAGGCCGTGGCGAAGGAGCCGAGCAGGAAGTACTTGATCGAGGACTCGGAGCCGGTGGCCTGGCCCTTGCGGAAGCCGGCCATGATGTAGGTCGAGATCGACGAGATCTCAAGGCCGATGAAGACCATCAGGAGCTCAACCGAGCAGGTCATGAGCATCATGCCGGTGGCGCCGAAGAGGGTCAGGGCGAAGTACTCGCCGGCGTGGGTGGCGTTGCCCTCGAAGTAGTCGAGCGAGCCAAGCAGGGTGACGAGGACGACTGCAGCGATCAGCAGGTGGAAGAAGACGCTGAAGGCATCGACCCGGATGGTTCCGGAGAAGGCGATCACGGTTCCGAGGTGCAGCTGGAAGGCTGCAGCCAGGCCGGAGAAGAGGGTTCCGAAGATGGCCAGCCAGCCGAGCGGTTTGCGGCTGGTGGAGGGCCGCAATACCGGCTCAAGCACCATGACGAGCACGCCGGTCAGGGTCAGGATGTATTCGGGGAGGAGGGCTACGACGTTGGGTGGCAAGGTGTTCATTAGCGTGAGCCTCCCTGCAGCGAGGCTGCTTCAGCCGGTGCGGCCGCATTGGGCGTGGTGTGCCTGATGTGCGCGGCGATGTAGGTTCCGGTGGTGTCGATGGCGCGAAGCCAGAAGGGTGAGGCGACGCCCATGGCGAGGAAGAGGGCGACCATCGGCCAGAGGGCGAGATGCTCGCGGGCGTCGAGGTCCCAGCCGGTGGTGGACTGGGCGACGCGGCCGAGTTCGCCGTAGAAGACGCGCTGGATCATGACGAGCATGTACGCCGCGCCGAAGATGACGCCGGTGGTGCCGACGACGGTCCAGAGGACGTGGTGAGCGATCGCCGCCTGCATGGAGCCGGAGAGGATGAGGAACTCACCGACGAAGCTGTTCAGCATCGGGAGGCCGATGACCGAGAGCGTCGTGATGACGAACATGGTGACGATCCAGGGCAGCTTTGCGGCGAGGCCGCCGTACTGGCGCATGTCGTAGGTCTGGTAGCGCTCGTAGAGCAGGCCCATCAGCATGAAGAGGGCACCGCCGGAGACGCCGTGGTTCAGGATCTGGTAGATTCCGCCGTCGAGACCGGAGATGGTGAAGGTGAAGATCCCGAGCGTGATGAAGCTGAGGTGGCCGAGGGTCGAGTAGGCGGCCAGGCGCTTCAGGTCGTTCTGGGTCAGGGCGATGAGTGCGCCGTAGACGATGCCGATGGCTCCGAGAGCGATCATCAGCGGGGCGATGCGGTGCGACTCGGAGGGGAAGATCGCGAAGCTGAAGCGCAGGATGGAGTACAGTCCGGTCTTGCCGGCGAGAACCATGACGGCGGCGGTCGGCGCTTCAAAGATCGCATCGGAGAGCCAGCCGTGCAGCGGGAAGACG
Organism: uncultured Sphingomonas sp.; assembly: GCA_964658405.1. Taxonomy (GTDB): domain Bacteria; phylum Acidobacteriota; class Terriglobia; order Terriglobales; family Acidobacteriaceae; genus Edaphobacter. Next base: position 2,592 of record CAZZZQ010000308.1, on the reverse strand, counting down.
GGGACTTTGACCGCGAAGGCGAAGAGGAAGGCCAGCGAGGCGAGCCACATCGCGGCGGAGTTGCCGGAGATGCTGCGCGATGCCGCCATGTAGGAGAGGCGCGGCAGATCGAAGGTTCCGGTCTGCACGTAGAGCCAGATCATGGCTACGAGCAGGAGCGCTGAGGGGATGAAGGCATAGAGGAAGTACTTGATGGCGGCGCGGCGGCGGTCCTTGGTGCGCCCGAAGGTGGCGATCAGGATCGTCATGGGGACGAGCGACAGCTCCCAGAATGCGTAGTAGAGGAAGAGGTCGAGCGAGACGAAGATGCCCATCATCGCGACCTGCTGGAGCAGGAAGAGGATGTAGAAGGTCTTGCGGCGGTTATCGATGGCGCGCCAGGAGATGAGGACGCCGAGCGGTGCGAGGAAACCGGTCAGGACGATCAGCCACATGGCCAGGCCGTCGACGCCGAGGTGGTAGCGGATCTGCGGGGTCGGGATCCAGGCGTGATTGCTCGTGAACTGGAAGCTTCCCGGGGCGGCGGCGTAGTTGAAGTGTGCCGGCAGGTGCAGGGTGAGCGCGAAGGTGACCAGGGTGACGGCCAGCGCACCCCATTGCATCGTCTTTTCCTTGTCCGGCAGCAGCGCGAGCAGAACGGCGCCGGCGAGCGGGACGAAGGTGATGAGGGTCAGGATGGAGTGATCGAGATTCATCTGGTCCTTAGTAAAGCTGGAAACAATAGGGCAAAGCAGTCTCTGGAACGTTCGAAATCAGCGTTAGTGCATGAGAAGCGAGCGGCCGAAGATCAT
>CAZZZQ010000308.1:0-1791 GCA_964658405.1 uncultured Sphingomonas sp. | reverse complement strand
CTAGAAGATCCAGAAACGGCCGAAGACCATGACGACGAGGACGGCGGCGGCTCCAAGGGCGAGCCAGCCGGCGTAGGACCGGATATTGCCGGACTGCATGCGGCGGGTCAGCGAGCCGAGACCGCGTGTGGCGGCCGCGGCAAGCTTGCCGGAGCCGTCGACGAGTGCGAAGTCCACGATGCCTGAGAGCACGATGCGCGTGCCGACGAAGAGGGGAAGAACGATCGCCGCGCGGTAGAGCTCATCGACGTAGAACTTGTTTTCGAGGAGCGTGTAGACCGGCTTTGCCTTCTGGGCAAGGGCCGTGGACATTCCGGGCTTGCGGACATAGAGGAAGTAGGCGACGAAGAGGCCGAGGAACGCGGTAAGCAGGGAGACAGCGGCGAGGGTGAGCTCGAGGCCATGACCGGCTGCGGCGAGGGGCTCGGCTGCGATTCCGGCGGAGCTGAAGACGGGCTCGAGGAAGTGCTCGATCTCATTGTGACCGCCGAGGGCGGCGGGGATTCCGACCCATCCGCCGATGACGGAGAGGACGGCGAGGACCATGAGAGGCAGCGTCATGACCAGCGGGGACTCGTGGACGCCGTGCGGATGGGCGGCCTGACCCTCGTCATGCTCGTCCTTACCCTGTTGCTCGGTGTGGCCGTGGCCGGCCTCTTCGACATGAGAGACGCCGAAGAAGGTCTTGAACCAGAGGCGGAACATGTAGAACGAGGTCATGCCGGCGGTGACGAGGCCGACGAACCAGAGCAGCTTGCCGAGCGGATTGCCCGAGGTGAAGGCGTTGTAGAGGATCTCATCCTTCGAGAAGAAGCCGGCGAAGGGGTAGATTCCGGCGATGGCGAAGACGCCTGCCGTCATGGTCCAGAAGGTGGTGGGGATGCGCTTGCGGAGGGCGCCCATCTTGCGCATGTCCTGCTCGCCCGAGAGGGCATGGATGACCGACCCGGCCGCGAGGAAGAGCAGTGCCTTGAAGAAGGCGTGCGTCATGAGGTGGAAGATCGCGGCGGAGTAGGCTGCGACACCGCAGGCGAGGAACATGTAGCCAAGCTGCGAGACGGTGGAGTAGGCCAAGACGCGCTTGATATCCTGCTGGACCATGCCGATCGAGGCGGCGAAGATGGCCGTGGCGGCTCCGATGATGGCGACGACGCCGAGGGCGTAGGGGCTGCGGTCGAAGAGCGTGTGGCAGCGGGCGACCATGTAAATGCCGGCGGTGACCATGGTTGCGGCGTGGATCAGTGCCGAGACGGGCGTGGGGCCTTCCATGGCGTCCGGCAGCCAGACGTAGAGCGGGATCTGGGCCGATTTACCGGCTGCTCCGACGACGAGCAGGAGGGCGATCGCGGTCAGGAAGCCTCCATGCCATTCGGGGTGGGCGGAGATCTCGGCGAAGACCTGCGTGAAGTTGAGGTTGCCGAAGTGAGCGATGAGCAGGAACATGGCGAGCAGGAAGCCGAAGTCGCCGATGCGGTTGACGATGAAGGCCTTTTTGCCGGCGTTGGCGGCTGCATCCTTCTTGAAGTAGAAGCCGATCAGGAGATACGAGGCGAGACCGACACCCTCCCAGCCGACGAAGAGCAGGAGGAAGCTCTCCGCGAGGACGAGGACCGACATGAAGAACATGAACAGGTTGAGGTAGGCGAAGAAGCGCCAGTATCCGTCCTCGTGCGCCATGTAGCCGGCGGAGTAGAGGTGAATCAGAAAGCCGACGCCCGTGATGATCGAGAGCATGATCAGGGTCAGGTGATCGACGGTGTCGTCAAGAACATCACCGATTACGGTGCGTTC
>CAZZZQ010000307.1:0-5007 GCA_964658405.1 uncultured Sphingomonas sp. | reverse complement strand
TCTGCGTGCGCGAGGCGGGCTTGAAGTGGATCTGATGTGGAGCAAAGGCGCACTTTTCCAGGCGGAGATCCTCGCCCTGCGGGATGGGGAGCATCGATTCCGAATGCCGCACGGACGCAGGCTTGTGAGCGGAAACGGCGTGGTTGAAAAAGGTAGAGCGGGCAGGGAAGCGAATACATTTTCGATTCGCTGCAGGCAGGACCAGAGATACCGTCTCTCGTTTGCTTGAGCCCCCGAAGAAAATCAACGTTACCTAGGGGCGGCTGAGGGATGCTAGGTAAGGGTTTGGTCTTACCATCTGGCGCGTGTGCCGACGCTGGCCTGACGATGAGTTGATGGAAGCTCCTGGGGTGTTTGTCCGGCAGGTCCGGAAGCGTCGTTCCACTGCTGAGAAGCGACTGATTGTGGAGCAGGCCTTGGAGCCGGGCGCAAGCGTTGCGCGAGTGGCTCGTGCTCATGGACTGAACGCGAACGTGGTGTTCAACTGGCGTCGCTTGCATAGCGAAGGCAAGCTGTCCGTCGAGACGACTCAAGCGATGAAGCTTCTACCTGTGAGCATCGAGGAGCGCGAAGTCGTCGATCCACCGGCAGAAGAGGCAGTCACTCTGAGTTGCGGTTCGATCCACATCGAGCTCCGGGGCAAGGTCCGGATTAGTGTGGAAGGTCATGCAGACCCCGCCGCGATACGTGCCGTGCTTGAGGTTCTGCGAGGGTGATCGACCTTCTCGTAAAGGAGCAAGGCGCGGGCACGCGGATCTGGATTGCGGCAGGTGTGACGGACATGCGTCGGGGCTTTCAGGGGCTTGCGGCCCAGGTCCAGACAGCGCTTGAACAGCAGCCCTACTCGGGTCACATCTTCATCTTTCGCGGGCGGCGTGGAGACATGGTAAAGCTGCTTTAGTTCGACGGCGACGGACTCTGCCTTTTCCAGAAGCGGCTCGAACGAGGACGTTTTGTGTGGCCCAGGCTTCGAGTGGTACAGTCTCTCTGAGCCGTGCTCAGTTGTCGATGTTCTACCTCGTTGTTTAAGACGCGAAAGCAGCAAAACCGATCCGTACGCCTGCGATCGAGAATGTCGAACGGACCGGATTTGCTCAAAAGACTCATTGAAGATCAATGTTGAGGTTCTGGAATGGCGCATACCGCAAGCGGCGGCTATGTACGTAAGAGCCGACCCGTCATTCCCGTAGCAGCTTGAATATGAGTAGTTGTACTGCTGGACGCACGCAATCCTGAAGATCACGGTCTTCATTATATATTTGGATATGGCAATTCGAATGAAAGACATTGCGGACGATCTCGGCTTATCTGTTGTGACGGTATCGAAAGTCTTGCGGAATCACCCTGATATTGGCGAAGAAACCCGGCGCCGGGTTCTCAATCGTGTCAAGGAACTCGATTTCCAGCCGAATGCGATAGCACGCGGTTTAGTGACTGGGCGTAGCTATCTGATCGGCCTGATCGTGCCCGATCTTCTCCACCCGTTTTTCGCTGAAATTGCCAAGTCTCTTTCAACCGCGATCCGCGGTCGCGGCTACTACCTCATCATTTCCTCATCCGAAGAGGATCCAGATCTGGAATTGCGCGAAATCCGGTACCTTCAGGCTCGCCGTCTTGACGCTCTTATTGTTGCCTCCACGGGAACCGGGTTGACCCACTTCGAGCAGATGGACGATCGCAATGAGATTTACATGCTGATCGATCGTAAGCTCCCCGGTCTTCAGGCGAATTACATCGGAATCGACGATGAGATGGCCGGCCGTATCGCCACCGAGCACCTTATCGCCGTTGGCTGCCGTCGCATTGCGCACATCCGAGGCCGCGCAAACAGCACGGGCGACAAGCGGTTCGAAGGTTATTGCAAGGCCCTTGAGGAGCAAGGCCTTCCCTTTTCGGAGGATTTCGTCATCAACCGCAGCAACGTGGATACGCTCAGTTTTGAGCAGGGTGTGGAGGCCATGAATCTGCTGCTTAGGGGCAGATCGGTTCCTGACGGCGTCTTTTGCTATAACGATCCCATTGCCATCGGAGCCATGAAAAGTGTGTTGGAAGCTGGCCTGCGAGTGCCTGACGACATCGCGATTATAGGCTGTGGCAACCTCCATTACGACGACTCCCTCCGCGTTCCGCTGTCGAGCATCGACCAGCAGAGCCAACAGATCGGCCAGCAAGCGGCGGACATGGTGATTTCACTAATTGAAGCCAAGCATAATAAGCTCGTACCGTGTAGCACCATCCTCAAGCCCACGCTGGTCGTTCGCGGTTCTTCCATGCGAAGCATAGGAATATGATGCGACATGGCTTCGAGAAAAGCTTTAGAGATCAAAGGGTCCGATCCGCGTTTTGCATTGTTTATCGATACAGTTATCGCATAAGATGGCGAGCATGGTTGATGCGTCCCCACCCACAAATTTTGTTCTCAGTTTCTGCCTCACTCTAGGTCTCTGCCGGATCTTTTCGAGCGGGTGGCACGGGAGCAACGTCGCTGTTTTCCGGGCAAAATTAAAGGCAAGCTAGCAGCAGCGGCGCCTGCAAACGCGAAACTTCAGGATTGGAGCATGTCGGCCGCGCCGATCATTAGCGCCGATGAGGATTTGTGTCGGACTGGCACCTTCTGGAGCTTCTGCTGCGGAGTCATGAAGAGGAGATTGCGCTTCTTCCGGCGCTACCTACGGCTTGGAGAAAAGGTTCGGTGCAGGGATTGCGTGCGCGTGGTGGTGTGGAGGTCGACATGAGTGGAGCGAAGGCATTCTTTCGCAAGCGGAGATTGTTGCGCTGTGGGACGGGGAGTATCGGTTCCGTATGCCAAACGGGCTCAGACTTGTAGGTGGTGCAAATGGAGTCGTCGAAAAGGATGGAAACGATAGGGAATAGAAAACATTCTCGATTCGTTGCAAGCAAGGCCGGCGATACCGTTTGTCATTCGCCTAAGGGACAATGAGACGTTCGCGATCAGATAGTTCCATTCCACAGATGGATCAACAAGATGCGTGGCCGTGATCAGCGTGATGGCATTTCTAAGGGGCCAAGGCCACCTTTCAAGCAATTGAGACCTGGGTGCAGGCATGAGCAGTGATATGAAGTTCCTCTCTTCCCACGAGCCGGTTGATCTAACCAACTGCGACCGTGAGCCGATCCATATTCCCTCGGCCATTCAACCGCATGGCGTGTTGCTCGCGGCGCGCGTGACGGATTCGCGTGTCGTGTACACGAGTGGGAACGCACTGAGGTTTCTTGGAGTGTCCCCAGCCTTTATCCTCGATCACACACTGCCAGAGATCCTCGGCGCAGAAGCTATTGCTGCAGTGGAACAGACTCTGGAGCAGGAGCAGTACTTTCCGACCAGCGCTCTTCGATTGAAATTCCCTTTCTCTGGCGAAACGGAGTTCGAGGTCTCTGCCCATCGTGCCTCTGGTCTACTTTGCATTGAACTCGAGATTGCGGCAGAGACGATGCACTGGGACATCCTGGCAAAGCATATGCAATTGGCTATTCAGCAGCTGCGTCATGCGAATACTCTTGAAGGCCTCTTGGAGACCGTACCTCCGATCCTCCGCAATTTCACCGGCTATGACCGGGTGATGGTATATCGATTCAACGAGGATGGCCACGGTGAAGTGACAGCAGAGGAGGTGGGCCCCGGAATGGAACCTTACCTTGGGTTGCATTATCCCGCGACCGACATTCCCCGTCAGGCAAGGAAACTATATTTACTGCAGCGGTTGAGGATGATCGTTGATGTCAGCTACCAACCAGTGGGCGTGCTTGGGAACCCAGATCTAACTGCCAGTGAGCCGCTCGATATGACTTATTGCGGTTTGCGCAGTATCTCCCCTCTGCATCTCGAATATCTCCAGAACATGGGGGTTGGTGCGACTCTGGCAATCTCGCTGATTCACAAGAACGACCTTTGGGGCATGGTGGTTTGCCATCACCGGACCATCAAGCGTCCCTCTGCCGAGATTCGTGCACTCTGCGATCTTCTGGGGCAGCTGATCTCTCTGTTGATTGGCATGAAACTGGAGTCCGAAGAATTTGCGGAACGCATGGAGAAGAAGGATTTCCTGGATATTCTGGGCTCCCTCATTGAGGGTGACAAGCCAATCGTGACGACGTTTGCCGATCACGCCCGTGAATTGCTTATGCTTGTCCGTGCGGATGGGGCGTTGGTCCGGCTGGGCGGCCAGATGCAAGCGATCGGCAAGACTCCGCCTCTGGAAGATGCTCTGGCTTTGATGTCCGCGATGCGATCAACCATGGTGGAAGGCATTGCCGTCAGCGAGGATATAGGCTCGCTCTATCCTCAGTTCACCGGCCTTAGTGGTGTTGCGAGCGGTGCTGTCTTCGTGCAGGTAATGAACCATCCGAATGATGGAATTGCTTGGTTTCGCGGCGAAGTCGCCCAGACCGTTCGCTGGGCGGGAAAGCCCGATGCCACGAAACAAGTCTCAGAAGAGGCGGGTCGTCTGCGCCCGCGCTCCTCCTTTGCCGCATGGGAGGAGGTGCAGCGGGGCCGCTCCCTACCGTGGCGATCAAGCGAGGTCAAGGCGGCCCAGAGCGTCCAACGGATGATCACACGGGCTCTGCTGCATCGTACCGAGGCAAAACTTGCGCAGTTGAGCCACTACGATCCGCTGACCAATCTTCCGAATCGCCGCGTCTTGATCGAACGCCTCGAAAAGTGGCAGCGGAGCGGCACTACGAAACCGGCGGCTCTCCTTTTTCTCGATCTTGATAACTTCAAGAGCGTCAACGACTCTTTGGGACATCAGGTCGGCGACGAACTGTTGCGTCAGGTGGGTGATCGCCTGGGCTCATTTGCGAACGAGCGACGTCTTGTGGCTCGAATCGGTGGCGACGAGTTTGTCATCTTCTATGAGGGTGCTTCGGCAGAGCGGGCCAAGCTGTTCGCTGAAGAGATCGTTCACAGCTTCAAGAGTACATTCATAGTGGATGGAATGCCCTTTCGGACCACAACCAGCATCGGGCTCGCGACCGTAAAGGGAG
>CAZZZQ010000306.1:0-5011 GCA_964658405.1 uncultured Sphingomonas sp. | reverse complement strand
GTTTGCTACACCCTGTTCCCTACACCCTACTCCCTGTTTTTGTGGTGGCGGTGGACAGAATCGAACTGTCGACCTACGGGTTATGAGTCCGTCGCTCTAACCATCTGAGCTACACCGCCGGGTGTGTCTGGCTGCATCGGCACATCACCCGAGAAAAGGATCATCGGTATCGCCGCGCCACAGCCCTCTGCAATCATACTTGAATCCTTGCGCTCGGAAAAGCCGGGCCGCCCTTCTGTCCTCGGCGTCATCCCGGCGCGCCTTGCTTCAACCCGCCTGCCGCGCAAGGTTCTACGCGAGATTGCCGGCCGGCCGATGCTCGCCTGGGTCTACGAGGCGGCCACCGCATGTACCCGGCTGGATGGCGTCGTCGTCGCGACCGACTCCGAAGAGGTCGCCGAACTCTGCATCACGCACGGCTGGCGCGTCCAGATGACCTCGCCGGCGCTTCCCAGCGGAAGCGATCGCGTCCACGCCGTCGCGCAGCTGATCCCGGCCGACATCTACGTCAACATCCAGGGCGACGAGCCACTCCTCCGCCCGGAACATCTGACGGCGCTCCTGCGCCCGTTTGCCAGCGACCAGGTGGATGTCACAACCCTGAAGGTCCACTGCACTCCGGCGAACATCCACAATCCGAACAGCGTCAAGGTGGTAACAGCGACGGACGGGCGTGCCCTGTACTTCTCCCGCGCCACGATCCCCTACGACCGGGACGCCGCCGGAGCAGACTACTGGAAGCACATCGGGCTCTATGCCTACCGCAGGGCAGCACTCGACCGCTTCCACAGCCTTGCCCCAAGCGCACTCGAGCTCACCGAGCGGCTGGAGCAGCTACGCTTTCTGGAGAACGGCATCAGCCTCTATGTTGAAGCGACCGACTTCGACACCATCGGGGTCGACACCGAGGACGACCTGCGACTCGCAGAAGAGCTGCTTCGGGCACGCCTGAAGTCCTAGCGCTCGACCGTTGGGAACCGAAGCTCCAGCCCATCAGGGGACGCCGTGAAGGTGAGCTCCGCGAGCGACGGTGCAACCCAGTCAGCCTCGTGAAGCTCCGCAGCGACATGCGTGCCGAGCACGCCGAGGACGCGGCAGCCGGCCGCCTTCCCCGCACCGATGCCGGACGGCGCATCTTCGACGACAATGCACTCCTCCGGCGCGAATCCGAGCAGCGCCGCTCCGCGCTGGTAGGGCTCCGGGTGAGGCTTTCCGTTCTGGACGGAGTCGGCGCTGATGAGACGCGTCGGGACCGGAAGCCCCGCGACCTCCAGCCGTCCCAGCAGAAGCCGGTGCGTCGCCGAGGTCACAATCGCCCACCGCTCCGGCGGCAGCGACTCCAGCAGCTGCTTCACGCCAGGGAGAACCTGCAGATCCTCGGTGTCCGCAATCTCCATGTCCTCGATCACGCGCAAGCCTTCAAGCGCGTCGATGTCGGGGCGAAGCATCTTGATGATGTCAATCGCACGCTTGCCGTGCGGGACCTCAAAGTTTGCTGCATCCGGAACGTCGTACATCGCAGCCCATCGCCTCCAGCAGCGGTTGACGGAGCCGATGGAGCTGATCAGCACGCCGTCCATATCGAAGAGCAAACCCTTGATTGTAACCGTGATCGGTCCGCTCACGCAGCACTCCCCTGCAGTACAAATGCCTTCGCGGCGGCCAGAACCTGTTCAACCGATTCGACCGAGCAGCTCTCGCAGTAGACGCGCAGCAGCGGCTCCGTTCCTGAGGCGCGCAGCAGAAGCCACGTCTCAGCCGCGTTCTTCTTGCCCGTGCATGCGGGGTTTTCAAGATAGAACTTGATCCCGTCCATCGTCTCCATACGGAGCACCTTCAGGCCGGCGATCTCCTCTACACCGGCGCGGGCACGGGCGATGGCGTCCTGCTTGATCGACTCTTCGATATGCATGTCGATGCGGCCATACTGGTGCTCGCCGAACTCCTCCTGCAGAGCCGCAACAAGCTCGCCGAGGGTCTTCTTCTCGTCGGCCATTACCTGTGCGAGCAGCAGCGAGTTCAGCATGCCGTCGCGCTCCGGCAGGTGCCGGCTGATGCCCATGCCGCCAGACTCCTCACCGCCGATCAGAATCTCTTTTTCGAGCATCAGGTCGCAGACATACTTGAAGCCGATGCCGTGCTCATGCAGCGTGCGGCCATACTTCGCCGAGATGCGGTCGAGCATCTTCGTCGTGTTGAAGGCGCGCGTCACATCGCCCGGCCACTGCTTGCGCTTCAGGAGCCACTGCAGCAAAACCGCGAAGATCTTGTGCGCATCAACCACGTTGCCATGCTCATCGACGGCGCCGATTCGATCTGCATCCCCATCGGTTACAAATCCAGCATCGCACTTCTCAGCGACCACGCGAACCTGCGTCTCCGCGATATGCGGCAGGATTGGCTCCGGGTTGATGCCCGGGAATGCAGGATTGATCTCACTGCGCATCGCAACGAACGGGATGTTCGCCTTCGTAAAGATGCCGGCAATCACGCCGCGGCCCGCGCCGTACATGCAGTCGATCAGGAACTTGTACCCCGAGGCGCGAATTGCTTCGAGGTCAACGAACTTCGTAATGGCGGCGATGTAGTCGGTGTTGAAGTCGACGGCCTCGATCTTCCCCGCTGTCTCAGCAACGGCAAGCTCCTTGCCAAGGTAGGTCTCGATCGCCGAGATGATCGCAGGCCGCCCCGATCCGCCGTAGCTGGCCTTGTACTTTACGCCGTTCCACTCGGCAGGATTGTGGCTCGACGTGATCATCACGCCGCCTGCGGCCTTCCGCTCCCGAACCGCAAAGGACAGCGCTGGCGTCGGCGTAATGTCATCCGCCAGCAGCACCGGGATGCCGGCCTTCGAGAACACCTCTGCCACCACGCCGGCAAAGCTCTTCGAGCCAAAGCGCGTGTCGTAGCCGACGCAGACACCGCTCGCAGCATCTTCTTCGGCAAGGACGTAGTGAGCGATCGCCGAGGCGGCTACGCGAACGTTCGCATAGGTAAAGTCATCCGCGATGATGCCGCGCCATCCATCCGTTCCAAACTTGACCGCTGTCGTATTCGTGCCTGCCATCGAACTCTCACCTTTTCCACTGAAGCTGATATGTGCCGCGCCGCGACGCTGTTTCGCCCGAATGATCTCAGATCAGCTCGTGCCGTCCGGCCTCCGTGAGCGCCTTCACAACCTTGCCCACATTTTGTGACTGTGACTGTGTCGTAATCAGAAGCGAGTCGTCGGTCTCGACAACGACCAGGTCCTCCACGCCAAGCAGGACGACCGTCTTGCCGGGAGCAAATACATAGTTGCGCTTTGAGTCCAGCACCAGCGAGTTCTTCGCATCGACCACGTTCGCGCCCGCAGTCCCGGAGAAGGCAGGCAGCACCACCTGGTGCTCATGCAGCGCAGCCCAGGAGCCCAGGTCGGTCCACGCAAAGTCGGCCGGAAGGCAGTAGATCTCGGAGGCATTCTCGCCCTTGGCTGAGCGCGGCTCAAGCACGGCATAGTCGATGCTGATGCTCTCGCACTGCGGATAGAGTTGTGCGAACACCGCATCAAACTCCGGCGTGCCATACGCTGCCGCGATCTTCTCGAGCAACGGAGCCATCGCCGGGCAGTACTCGCGAATCGCACTCGCCAGGGTCTGTGCGCTCCACAGGAAGATCCCGCCGTTCCATGCGTAGTTCCCTGTTGCCAGGAAGGCCTCGGCTTTTTCGAGGTTCGGCTTTTCGGTAAAGCGCTTCACATGTCGCACAGGAATGGTGCCGCAGGGCACCGTCGCCGGGTCGACTGCCTCGCCCTGCTCGATGTAGCCATAGCCGGTCTCAGGACGCGTTGGAGGCACGCCGAGCACGACAATTTTGTTGCCACTCGCGGCCAGCTTGATGCCCGCGCGAACGACCTCGACAAAGCGCGCGCCGTTGCCGACGACGTGGTCCGACGGGAAGATGCCAATGACGGTATCGGGCGACTTCGGTTCCAGCAGAAAGGCCGCCAGGGCGCAGGCCGGTGCAGTGTTCCTCGCCGAGGGCTCGCTGAGCAGGTGCCCGAGCGGAACTTCCGGTAACTGGTCCTCGATCGTCCCGAGCAGCAGGTCGTTCGTGACCACCCACACATCCTCAGCCTTGCCGAGGGGGAGCAGACGATCGAGCGTCTGCTGAATCATGGTGCGCTCGCCGTCGAGGGCGAGGACCTGCTTTGCGCGTGCCCGGCGGCTGCGGGGCCAGAAACGCGTCCCGCTGCCGCCTGCGAGGATTACCGGGGCAAACTCTGCCGTACTCGTATCACCCACTGTCATTCGTCTCCTTGGCCAGCGTCGATCATGTATCAACATACAGCCTGAACTCACTCAGAAGGCTGTGGCCTGGTCCAAGGCTACGTCTCTAATCCCGCAAAGTAATCGCGCATCCGCTTGACACCCTCATCCACAACATCATGGGAGACGGCATACGACAGGCGAATGTGCTCCGTCGTCCCGAAGGCCTCGCCGGGAACGACCACAACATGAGCCTCGCTCAGTAACTTTGCTGCCAGATCAGAGGCAGACCGGATTCCGCCCTTGCCGATGAATTTTCGTACGTTTGGATATACGTAGAAGGCGCCCTGTGGGATTGTGCAGGTCAGGCCGGGAATGGTGGCGAAGCCGGCGAGGATCTGGTCACGCAGTTTGATGTAATCTGCGCGCATCTCGACAACACACTCCTGCGATCCGGTCAGCGCCGCGATCGAGGCGCGCTGCACCATGCTCGCCGTGTTCGACGTGCTCTGCGACTGCAGCTTGCTCATGGCCGCGATGATCGGCTTCGGTCCGAGAGCAAACCCGGCCCTCCAGCCCGTCATGGCATAGGTCTTTGACAGCGAACCGAGCACGATGACGTGCTCCTTGCAGTCGGTGAACGAGCCGCCGCTGACGACATCGCCCGTGAAGGTCAGGTAGACATAGCACTCATCGAGCAGGCAGTAGATGCCGTGCTTGTGTGCGAGCCGAACGATCGCTTCGAGGTCCTCGGGCGAGACCAC
>CAZZZQ010000305.1:0-5046 GCA_964658405.1 uncultured Sphingomonas sp. | reverse complement strand
CAATCCCTTCGCCTCCGGTTCAGCCTGCACTACATTTGGAACAGGATCCTTCACGACGGAAGAGGCCTTGACGGTCTTGAGTTTTGCGGAGTTCGGCTTGGCAGAAGTCTTGGGTGGAGTCATGTAGTATTCCGGGTTCTTTCCAACCTGCGCGGCTTTCGCCGATGGTCTGACCATTGAGTTTCGTGTCGAAGCTTATTCTATTCGCCACAGCACTATGCGGGCGAATCAATTGTGTTGATCCTCGGGAGACCTTTGGGAAAGCGAAGCCGAAACTGCACGTTGAACTCGGTCCCGCAGAGCACGCTCAGGCAGATGATGTAGAGCCAGAAGAGCAGCGCGATTCCCGCTCCCAGTGAGCCGTAGACCTGGCTGTAGTTCGCAAAGCGTGTCACATACCAGCCGAAGATCAGCGTACTCAGGAACCACATGAAGGTCGCCACGATGGCCCCGGGAATGACGTCGGCCCAGGCCTGTAGCTTCGGCGTCCCCATGTGGTAAAGCAGCGCAATCAGGCCAACGCTTCCCGTCAGTGCCACACTCCAGCGAATGATGAACGCAACAATAAACACCGGCGTCTGCATCGACGCAGGAACGTGGAAGCCCAGCCAGACCGTCATCAGGTGGCCGAAGACAACCAGGACGCTCGCTCCAATCAGCGGCAGCAGCGAGAGCGGGACCAGGAGGACAGCACGCCAGCGTCTCTGCCAGAAGGTCCAGCAATCATCCGGCAGACTGTGAGCCCGGCGAATCCCCTCCATCAGGGTCGCAATCACGCCCGAGGCCCCACTCAGGCTGACGAGAAAGGCGACGATCAGCGCGTGCGCGGAGTGTTTGTTATGCGGCGAGGTGACAAAGTAGCCCTGTAGCATCGGGCTCACATCCGGCGGCAGCACCCGGTCGAAGAAGGTGCTCATCTGGAAGCGGAGCGGCGTGCTGTACGGCAGCAGCGAGACCGCAGCCGCGGCGACAATCAGCGCCGGAAAGAGTGCCACCATGGCCGAGTAGGCCGTCGACTGCGCGATGTTGACGCAGTCGTGATCGAGCGCCGACAGGATCGCCCGGACCAGGATTCGCCCGATCGTATGGGGCATGATGTGCTGATATCGCTCAAAACGGGACAGTGTCGAAGGAGTAGCGCTCACGCGAGACACCTCTTCCCGGACGCCGCAGCAGGCACGCCGACTAGAGACCCGAACAAGCTCGAATGCCTGCGCGCAGCTGGATATTCGTTGACAGCAGATGACTTACAACGCAGCGCGGAACACAGAAAGCTGCTCGACGTCGCTGGACCAGGGGTGCCATGACGACGATTCTAGCGCACGACTGTGACTCCCTGCCCTCTACTTGCCCGTGTAGTAGCCGTCCCGCGTCTGGATCGTCAGCCTCTTCTTTTCCGGGCCGCTCAGCGAAAGGTCGATCTGGTGGTAGCCATCGCCCGCCGTCAGCGCGTCCGGCGTGTATCCGAGCCGGTACTGCGCGCGCAGCTCCTTCCCGATCTCGGTGTAGATCGCCGCAACAGTCTCCTTCTTCGTCACCTCGAACATCCGGCCGCCCGTCTCCTGTGCCATGCGGGTCAGGATCTTCTTGCCGTCGTTGTGCGTCTCGGGCTGCCGATTCGGATTGTTGCCGCCACCACGTCCCCCACCGCCGCCGCCCGGGTATCCGCCACCGCTCCCGGGAAAGCCGATCCCGCCACCCCGAGGAAAGCCGCCGCCGCGATTCTGGTTGTTGTCATTATTAGAGCGCTGCTGCTCGCCCTTGAAGTAGATCGCGTAGACGATCGTATCCGCGCGCTGGGCCGCCTCGATCGCACTGGTCAGCGACTCCTTGCTGCCGTGATCGTCGCCGTCCGTCAGCAGGATCACCGCCTTGCGCCCCTTCTGCTTCGACATCAGCTCATCCGAGGCAAGGAAGACCGCGTCGTAGAGAGTCGTACCGGCGCGGCTCCTGCGATTGGAGTCGTGATCGTCAGGATCATTCGAAGAGGGGTCGCTGTTCGGGCTTGTGCTGTCGAGATCCTTCAGCGCCGCCTGCAGCTTCGGCCGGGAGGCGGTCAGATCCTGCAGGAGCTCGATCTGCCTGGCAAACTGGATGACGAAGGCCTGGTCCTTCGGCGTGGTCAGCATCTGGTCGAGAAACGCCGAGCTGGCCGAACGCTCCTCATCGATCACATTGCGCTGGCTCATGCTGGTATCGACCAGCAGGCCCAGCGTCAGCGGCAGGTTGGCGTCGAGGTCGAAGTAGCGAATCGTCTGCGCGTGCCCATCGACCTGCAGGCTGAAATCGGCCTTGGTAAGGTTCTGCACCAGCGCCCCGTTCTTGTCGCGGACGACGACGGGAAGATTCACCAGTCGGGCATCAACCGAAAGCGTCGGCGCGGTCGAGACCGGCTCCTGCGCCGGGGCAGCCGTCGCCGGCTGTGCCGGGGTCTGGAGGGTCGGATGCTGGGCCGGCAGAGAGGCAGACAGCGTAAGGATCAGGGCGGGGAGGCCAATCCGTAAAAAGGAGCAGAGACGCATGCCCCTTAGACGACCGGCAAGCCGGGAGGTTTCATGGTCAGGCAACCGCATTGCTCGCAGAAAGCTGACGCCTTCCATCCTGCGACTCATCTACTTCTCTATGAGCGAAAGAAGTTCGACCCCAATCCATCCCGAGACCCGCATCGGCCACGTCCACCTGAAGGTCGCCGACCTCGACCGCTCCCTTGCCTTCTACTGTGGCGTGCTTGGGTTTGAGCTGATGATGCGCTTCGGGACCAGCGCGGCCTTCATCTCGGCCGGGGGCTACCACCACCACATCGGCCTGAATACGTGGGAGAGTGCCGGCGGCCTGCCTCCCGCACCCGGAACGACCGGCCTCTACCACCTCGCCATCGTCTACCCGACGCGTGCGGCGCTGGCCGATGCCCTGAAGCGCCTTGTGACGGCGGGAGTTCCGCTTGACGGAGCATCCGATCACGGCGTCAGCGAGGCGCTCTACCTGCGCGATCCGGACGGAAACGGCGTCGAGCTCTACCGCGACCGGCCGCGTGAAGATTGGCCCCTCAACGCCGCCGGCGAGTTCACCATGTTCACCAAAGCGCTCGACGTCCGCGCCCTGCTGGCCGAGGCCGATCAGTCGGCGGTCTGAACCTTCGGCTTCCGCACGATCAGGTTGTTCTTCCACAGCGCCATGACGACGTCCATCTGGCTGGCGTGCGGAATCTGCTCGCCGTCCGTCACCTCCGCCCAGAGGCTGTTGACCGACGTATGTGTTCCGGCTTCAAGCAATGAGACGGCGCGGGTCGCATAGGTCTTGCCGCGGTGCGGAGCGGCATACTGCCCGGCCGGAATCCCCTTGATCAATCCTGCCTCGCACAGGCTCAAAAACGCCTGCCGCGGACCGCCCTTCCGCTGCGCCGAGGGGCTGGTCGGGTAGAGCTTCTGGACCATCTCGTTCCACCGTTCGCCGGGGTGACTGCTGTACTCCGCTTCGGCGCGTGCCACTAGAATTGCCGCCTCGCCATATCGATTCGCCATGCAAACTCCTCTTCTCGCTCCGCCCCGTGGGCTGAAGCTACTTTTTCTTTGCGGTTCCCTGCGCTGCGTCAGGGCTGTCCCAGAGCTTGATGCCGCCCTCGATAGCATTGCTGTTGGCTCCGACGATGACGCCGGCCGGAAGATCCTTCATCAGCTTGGCGTTTCCGCCGCCGAGCAGCACATAGTCACAGACCATCGCCGCCCGCAGCCGTTCCACGATGTCGAGTACCGACTTTCGCCAGCGCTTCTTGCCGCGCCGCTCCAGACCGTCGTGACCGATGTACTCCTCGTACGTCTTGCCCTTCTTGTAAGGGAGATGAGCGAGCTCCAGCGGAACGATGACATCATCGAGGATCAGCGCAGAGCCAAGCCCGGTTCCGGTCCCCAGGAAGAGCATGCGCCCACCCTTGTAGCCGCCGAGCGCCTGCATCGCCGCATCATTGATGAAGCGGTAGGGCTTGTTGAACGCCTGCTTATAGTGGAAATCGGTCCAGCCGGAGCCCAGGTTGTGCGGCTCGGCCTTTGGCGCATCGTGGTTGACGGGCCCCGGATAGCCGATCGAGATGCAGTCGTACTCCCAGCCCTGTGTGGCTTCGAGAACCTTATCAACCATCTGCTCTGCGGTCATGTCAGGACCGGACGGAATCTTGATCGGTACGCGGCAGTCGGTCGAGGCCACCTTGACGTTGGTGCCTCCGATATCAATCACGAGAACTTTCATTGACGCTAAGGATACAGCGTTTATGAGGCACGAGCCCCGATGGTTCGGCAAGCAGTGTCCTCGCCCGGCCGGGCAAGCCTCCGTGACTTGCAGTGAGCTCAATTGAACACCCAATACGCCTGTTTAGAGCCTTTTGTGTAAAAAGAGTCAGCCGCGACGGGGAATTCGCTGTAAATTGAAACTCAGACACCCGCACAACCGTATTTCAAGTGATTCCCCAAATGTAAGGTTCTCCCGGCTCACCTTTGCCGGAAGCAGGCATAGTTCCCGTTATGCAGTGGGCCCCCAGCTGTCACCGCAGTCGTGTATTTACCAATAACCGCGTTGTTTGAGGAGAACCAAATGAGCATCGATATCCAGCAGGGTCTATCGCGCCGTAACTTCATGCGCACTCTCGGAGCAGCTTCCTTCGCAGCCGCTTCGTTCCCCGCCCTTGCGGCGACACAGTCTGCTCCCGCAGCCGCTCCTGCCCGCCAGCGCGGTGGCATGTCCGACATGGGCGAGATGCGCCAGCTTCCTCCCGACACGGTCATCATCAGCTCCAATGAGAATCCGCTTGGACCGGCACAGTCGGCGCTCACGGCAATCTGTACCACTGCCTCGCTGGGCGGCCGCTACCACTTCGACGAGACCATGAAGACGCTGACGGTCTTCAACGAGCAGTTCGGCCTGAAGCGCGGCTACTCGGCTCTGTTCCCCGGTTCGGGTGGTCCGCTGGACCTGGCGCTGATGTCCAACATCGGCCCGGATAAGCCGCTGGTCTACGCTGACCCCAGCTACGAGCAGGGGCCGCGCGCTGCGGAC
>CAZZZQ010000304.1:2080-5050 GCA_964658405.1 uncultured Sphingomonas sp. | reverse complement strand
CTCCTCAGCCACCGCGGATTCAACGGTCCAGACCGCCTCGCTCACCCAGCTGACGACGCAGCGCGATGCCATCTCCGGCGTCTCGCTCGATGAAGAGGCAGCCAACCTCACCCAGTATCAGCGCTCCTACGAGGCCGCGGCGAAGGTCTTCTCGATCGTCGATACGCTGTTCGCCGACGCGCTGAATCTCGGTGTCTCCTCTGCGGTCAGCTAGACCGCAGCGCCCAATCTAAAGGACTAAAAAGGAGTTGAGCCGTGCGCGTCGATCCGAACTATGTCTCCAATCTCACCACCTCACTGAACCAGTCGAGCAACGCGGAGGCCCTGCTCACGGCGGAGCTGTCGAGCGGCCTGCGCGTCTCATCGCTCTCCGCCGATCCGGTTGCCATCGCGCAGAGCTCCACCCTGAACACCACCATCAGCCAGCTCGATACCTACGTCCAGGTAGCCTCGGGCGAGACCAGCCGGATGCAGGTCGCGGACAGCACGCTCGGCGAGGTGGTCACGCAGCTGACCTCGGCGATCAGCACCGGAACCCAGGCCGCAAACGGCACGCAGAGTGCCGCGAACCTGACCACCCTCGCCGGCACCCTGACCGGCATCCGCGACACCGTCGTCTCGCTCGCGAACACGGCGTACACCGGCACCTACCTCTTCAGCGGGAGCAACGGCACCACGCAGCCCTACACCGTCGACACCACGACCGACCCCGCCACCACCACCTACGCGGGCGACAGTACCGTCCAGTCAGTCGTCACCCCGTCGGGCCAGTCGATCCAGGTAAGCCTTGCCGGTTCAACCGTCCTGACCCCGGTCGTGAACGCGCTCAATCAACTCATCTCCGACGTCTCGAACGGCGCTTCCAGCACGACCATCAGCACCGACACCGCCACGCTGACCACGGCCATGGGACAGCTCTCCAGCCAGCGCGCGGTCCTCGATACCTCGCTCACCAAGATCCAGGCGACCAGCACCTACGCACAGACCCAGGCCGCCGAGGTCACCGCCGCCGAGAGCACCCTGGTCTCAGCCGACACCTCCGACGTCGCCACCCAGCTGAGCGCAAGCGAGACGCAGCACCAGGCCCTCCTCAGCGTCATCAGCGGACTCGACCAGCAGACGAACCTCTTCGGCTACGTCAAGTAGGCAGCCATTCGCGCGGACAGGGCCTCTATATACTTGGGGAACGAGGCCCTGTCCGATGCTTGAAGCCCTGAGATTTCTGTGGAACGCCACCCGCGGCTACCGCCTCCGTCCCTGGCAGAGCCCGTACCTCCGCTGGCGGCTCGAGACCTACACCGGGAAGAAGGCAGAAGAGATCCGCCTCCGCGACTTCATCCACCTGGCGATGACCGAGCGACGCCAGTTCCTGCGCTTCCTCGGCTGGGTAGGCGAGATGCGAAGCTACGCAACTGAGCAACAATAACCACGCGAAGCGTCCAACACCCCCGAAGGTCTTGCCGCCCCGGGTGCCCGCCCGGCATCAGGGCGCCTTGGCTTTTGTGTCACCACAATGTCCTTTTCACACCACAGGAATGGGACACACGCCCTTCATCAGCCTCCCTTACTATGAGAAATGTGCCCCCGCCGAACTCGTCTCAGCGGGCAGTGCACCAAGGAGAAATTGCATGGGTAGCTTTACCACGTTGAAGGCGACCGACGGTCACGAACTACAGGCGTACGTCGCCACCCCCGAGGGAACCCCGATCGGCGCAGTCGTCATCATTCAAGAGATCTTTGGCGTCAATGACTACATCCGTCGCACCGCCGACAGCTACGCAAAGGACGGCTTCACGGCGGTCGCACCCGCCCTCTTCGACCGCATCGAAAAGGGTGTCGAGCTGAAGTATGAGGGCGAGGACATGCAGAAGGCCGTAGCCCTGATGCAGAAGCTCGACCCGGCCACAGCCCTGCTCGACGTGGCGGCAGCCTATGAAGAGGCGAAGAAGTCCGGTAAGGATGTCGGCGTCATCGGCTACTGCTACGGCGGCTTCATGAGCTGGCTGTCCGCCACCCGTGGCGAGACCGTCAGGATGCAGCCTGCCTGCGTCGTCGGCTACTACGCCGGCGGCATCGGCAAGGTCGCTGACGAAGACCCCAGCTGCCCGGTCATGCTGCACTTTGGCCTCAACGACTCCCACATCGGCCAGGATCAGGTCGAGGCGGTCCGCAACGCACACCCCGAGGTCGAGATCTACCTCTACGAAGGCGCCGAGCACGGCTTCAGCTGCGACGCACGGGCAAGCTACAACCCGGATGCAGCAAAGCTTGCGCGCGAGCGCACGTTGGCATACCTGAAGGCAAATATCGCGTAAACTGGACGGGAAACTCTTCCTGTCGACGATTCACCGCTTTCGGGACACGGCATTCGTTGCTGCGGCCCGGAAGCGGTGTTATCGTTGTAGAGACACTTAGAAGAGTGAACTAGAGAATTTAGGAGTACGAAACACTGTGTTGGCATCCGCAAAGAAGACAGACATTATTGAAAAGTTCCGCACGCATGACTCGGACACCGGTAGCCCAGAGGTCCAGATCGCGATTCTGAGCGAGCGCATCGGTGAGTTGACGGAGCACTTCAAGACCCACAAGAAGGACCATGGATCGCGTCGCGGTCTGTTGATGCTTGTCAGCAAGCGTCGCCGCCTTCTTGACTACCTGAAGAAGTGCGACAGCGACCGGTACCGCGAGGTCATCGGCAAACTCGGAATCCGCAAGTAGGTTCAGTATCCCCGGAGACATCGTTCCCACCATGGCAGCCCACGCGGCTTTTCGTGACTCATCGGCCTATTCGCCTCTGAGCATCGAAGCTCGCCGCCCCGCCGCCTCGTGGAAATGGATGGAAGACGCCGTTGCCGATACCCTTGTACTCCGTAGAAGTCTTTCCAGAGAGGTGCAGCCCTCGACCGCGACCAGATCGCGATCGGGCTGCACTTTTTGGCGTCTACGGCAGGGTTGATCGCACCCCCTAAG
>CAZZZQ010000304.1:0-2070 GCA_964658405.1 uncultured Sphingomonas sp. | reverse complement strand
CCACAGATGAAAAAGAGAGAAGAGGACGCACGATGAAGCAGGACGTCACAGTAGAGCTTGCCGGCGGCAAGCAGATCAAATTTGAGACCGGACGCATGGCCAAGCAGGCCTCCGGCGCCGCACTCACCTCGAGCGGCGACAACGTCATTCTCGCCACCGCAGTCGCCTCGCCCGACCCGAAGGAGGGAATCGACTTCTTCCCCCTCACCGTCGAATACCGCGAGTTCACCTATGCCGGCGGACGCATCCCCGGCGGCTTCATCAAGCGCGAAGGCCGCCCCAGCGAGAAGGAGGTCCTGACCAGCCGTCAGATCGACCGTCCCATCCGCCCCCTCTTCCCCGAGGCCTTCCGCAACGAGACCCAAGTCGTAGCCTTCGTCTACTCGGCCGACAAGGAAAATGATCCCGACGTCCTCGGCATCAACGGTGCAAGCTGCGCCCTCGCGCTCAGCGACATCCCGTTCCATGGCCCGGTCGGCGCCGTTCGCGTTGGTCACATCGACGGTCAGTACATCGTCAATCCGACCTACGCAGAGCGTGCGAAGAGCACCCTGAACATCATGGTCGTCGGCACCAGGGACGGCATCGTCATGGTCGAGTCGGGCGCGAAGGAGACCTCTGAAGAGAGCGTTGTCGGAGCCATCGAATTTGCCCACGTCGAGATCAAGAAGATCTGCGCTGCCATCGAAGACCTCGTCAGCCGCGCCGGCAAGACCAAGCGCACCGTCAACGCCATCGAGATCGATCACGAGTATCTCAACGCCCTGACTGCAAAGGTCGGCGATCGTCTCAAGGACGCTCTCGACACCCAGAAGCACCCCAAGTTTGACAGCTACGCCCTGGTCAAGACGATCAAGGATGAGCTGAAGAAGGACCTCCCCGAAGGCGATGCCTCCGCCGGCAAGAAGCTCAGCAAGTACTACGAGCTGCTCCGCGAGAACATCTTCCGCGACCAGGTCCTCAACGACCGCATCCGTCCCGACCACCGCGCCTTCGACCAGATTCGCGAGGTCACCGTCGAGGTTGGCGTTCTGCCCCGCGTCCACGGCTCGGCGCTCTTCACCCGCGGCGAGACCCAGGCGCTCGTCACCGCAACGCTCGGCACCACCGACGATGCACAGCGTCTCGAGAGCTATGAGGGCGAGCAGAAGCGTCGCTTCATGCTGCACTACAACTTCCCGCCGTTCTCGGTAGGCGAGGTCGGTCGTATGACCGGCGTCGGCCGTCGCGAGATCGGTCACGGAGCCCTCGCCTACCGCGCGATCGAAGCAGTTCTGCCCGGCGAAGATGAGAGCCCGTACACCCTCCGCGTCGTCTCGGACATTCTCGAGTCGAACGGATCGTCCTCCATGGCGACCGTCTGCGGCGCATCGCTTGCCCTCATGCAGGCTGGTATCCCGCTCAAGGGCGCGGTCGCCGGCGTTGCCATGGGCCTCGTGAAGGAAGGCGACAAGTACGCCATCCTGACCGACATCGCAGGTGCGGAAGACCACTACGGCGATATGGACTTCAAGGTTGCCGGAACCCGCAAGGGCATCACGGCGCTGCAGATGGACATCAAGATCATGGGCATCACCCCCCAGATCATGCGTGAGGCGCTCGAGCAGGCCCGCATCAACCGGCTCTCGCTCCTCGACTCCATGGACGGCACCATCTCCGGCGCCAACCAGGAGAAGTCGCAGTTCGCTCCGCGCATCCACACCATCATGATCCCCACCGACAAGATCCGCGATCTCATCGGACCGGGCGGTAAGGTCATCCGTGGCATCATCGATGCGACCGGCGTGAAGATCGATGTCGACGACACCGGCCGCGTCAACGTAGCTTCGAGCGATGCCGATGGACTGGCTCGCGCGATCCAGATGATCAGCGACCTGACAGCTGTTCCCGAGATCGGCAAGACCTACCTCGGTAAGGTCGTCCGCATCGCCGAGTTCGGCGCCTTCGTCGAGATCTTCCCCGGCACCGACGGCCTGCTCCACGTCTCCGAGATCGCAGAGCACCGCGTCAAAGAGGTCAAGGACGAGCTTCGCGACGGCGACATGATCCTGGTCAAGGTTCTGTCGATGG
>CAZZZQ010000303.1:0-5054 GCA_964658405.1 uncultured Sphingomonas sp. | reverse complement strand
ATGCTCGCGGCCCGAATGCCCACAACCTCCGCGAGATCTCGAAAGTTCAGCCCGTTATACCCATGTGCCTGCGCAACCAGTCTGGCGGCTGCCAGGATATTCTCCCTCGAATCTTTACTCACGCGATCGCCTCACTGCCCCTCTGATCCAAAAGAGGAGCTAAGGAAATATTATTCCGAATTCTTGAATCTACCAAGTGGCAGGTAGTATCTACTCTGCATACCTACCAAGTGGCAGGTAGAAAAGTTAGAAAGAAGCTGCCAACTCCGACTGAACTCCGCATCCCAGGTCCAGTCACCTCGTCAACGTTGCATCACCAAAGGAGATTCCAATGCCATTTGCCCGCATCGACCTGCTCAAAGGAAAGTCTGCTGAGTATCGCGCCACCGTGGCCGATATCGTCTACAAAGGAATCGTCGATGTGCTGAAGGCACCGGATGGTGACCGCTTCATCGTCATCAATGAGCACGCCCCGGACAACCTCATCTACGACCCCACATTCCTTGGCTGGAATCGCTCGCCTGACTTCCTGCTGATCCAGGTGACCAGCACCGTCGGCAACAACAAGGAATCGAAGCTTGCCTTCTTCCGGTACATCGCAGACGAACTGAAGAGCAAGCTCTCAGTCCGCCCGGATGACGTCATGATCAACATGGTGTTTGTTGACCGTTCGGATTGGTCCTTTGGCAACGGTGAGCCGTGGTAACTGACTCACCGCACTCCGCAGGTTCTACCGGCACGCCGTGAGAGCTTGATGACGTAACAGGAGTACTCCAACAAATCCATTCCCACTAACTCGAAATACGGAGACATGAAAATGAGCAACAACGTGCAAACATCCGGTCCCAATCCCCTGAACAATACGCAGCTCGAAGTTCACCCCGGCTGGCTTTTGAGCGGCCAGGACGATACTCCAGGCCGTAAGGCGTACTACATCAACCTAGAAGCGAAGCCGGGTAAAGGGGATCAAGTGCAGGCTTTCCTTCGAGACATCCTAGCCGGTGTGGAGCAGGAACCCGGGACCGGCCCGTGGTTTGGCGTCCGCTATTCCGACACAACCTTCGGAGTGTTCGAAGCCTTTCCAGATACCGCGGCACGCAACGCGCACAACGTTGGCCCCGGCGGTCAGAACTTCCTTCGCGCGGCGGAATTAGAGGAGATGTTGGCCTACCCTGCGCACGTCTACAGATTGGATGTCATGTTCGGAAAGTTCGGGGTTGTCTTCGGCAAGGAGATTGCCTAGCCGGACGCTTGAACGCAGAGGATCCTCGTCCAGTCGATCGTCCCACCCACTGGGGCGATCGACCGCATGCTCCAACAGACCAGTCACGATAAGAGCAAAACGTATCTATACTAGTTCACTTGAATTGGTAACGACAGTTCGGCTTCGTCTTCGATGTGCAGATGCCCAGAACGTCGTTTTTCAGGAGTAATCCGGACTCAATAAGTGTGTCGGCCTGAAGTCAACACTTGACGATGCTGCTGCTCTCTCATGATTCATCGATTGAGATCAGCGATCAGTGTCAACTTGAACTCGTCCAGCCAGGTTGGCGTGGTTCAGTCCGGTTTGCCGCGTCAGAACATAGATGGCAACCAGAGCAGCGGCAAATCCCGATGACGCGCCTACGCCCAGTGCCCACCGGGGACCGAAACGGTTTGCCACCCAACCTACGATCGGAGCACCGATCGGCGTGCCTCCGAGCGCGACTGCGAGGCGAAGAGCCATGACCCGGCCGCGCATGGCAGGCTCCGTCGAGAGTTGCATCATGCTGTTGGTTGCGTTGGTGAGGGTCAACGCCGCAACGCCTATGACTACGAGAGCAGCGGCGAACCACCAATAACCCGGAGCCAGCTCTGCGAACGTGCATCCGATTCCGAAGACCGCTGCGCCAACAAGTAACGAGCCGAACTCCGGCTTGTCGCGACCTGCGGCGATCAACGCTCCGAAGATAGTGCCAATCGCCATGATGGAGGACAGCAACCCGAAGCCGCGTGCATCGGTGTGGAAGACGTTGACTGCCATGGTCGAGGTAAAGATCGGGAAGTTGAGTCCGAAGGTCCCGATTAGGAAAAGCATGAGCAGGATTGCCCGGAGATCCTCGCGACCCCAGACATAGCGGAATCCTTCCACAAATCCTCCGCCAGTGCGTTCGGCTCTTGTGTTTGTATATAGTTCGGACACGCGAAACAGGGACATCGAAATCAAAACGGCGGCGAACGATAGGCCGTTGATCGCAAAGGCCCAACCACTTCCTACCTTCGCGATGACAAGGCCGGCAATTGCAGGACCTACCATACGGGCAGCATTGAACGAGGTTGAATTAAGCGCGACTGCATTATGCAGGTGCTCGTCACCGACTAATTCGGCCACGAAGGTCTGGCGCACGGGAGCATCCACTGCGGCCGCAGAACCAAACAAAAATGCAAATACATAGACCTGCCAAAGACGGATGTTGCCCGTGATCGTAAGGATTCCCAGGGCCAGAGCCAATACTCCCATTGTCGCCTGGGTGACCATCAGGAGCTTGCGTTGATTGAGATGATCTGCGGCATAGCCGGTCCAAGGCAATAAGAGAAGCTGCGGTGCAAACTGCATCGCCATGACGATTCCCACGGCAGAGGCATCATGATGGGTGAGTTGGGTAAGGACGAGCCAGTCCTGCGCGACACGCTGCGTCCATGTACCGATATTGGAGACCAGAGCGCCCGCAGACCATACGCGGAAATTGAAGACGCTCAAAGCGCGGAAAGCACCCGCGGATGGTTTCTTCATGAATGCTCCGGGCAATTGCCTCCATGAAACTGGCCGAAGTGCCGTGCCGAAAACAGGCTGATCAGCAGTACGCCAAGCGCAAGAGCAAGAACGTCGCCTAGCGCTCTGAGATCAAAGTTGCCGACGCGCACCACGAGAAAGTAGCCGACGACGGCGTTGAAGTCGCCCCAGAGGACGTTCACGGTGGACGAGGAGAGACCTTCTCCAGGCGGCTTTGCGAAGGGAGATTGAAAGGGCTGTCCCATCATGCCGCTGACAAGATGCGGAATGGCGTTGGCTAGGAAAATTCCCCCGAAGAAGTACGACACAAGATGAAGCCAGTTCATGGTTATGCCCCCGCCGTCAGCAGATTAAGAATGTCCTGGGTTGAGCCGGTTTCGCCGAGTCGGGGAAAGACACTTGCGAGGCTGTATGTATGGGCATCGGGGCGTCCATCGGTCATGGCATCGAGAGCCAGCGTAACGTTGAATCCCAGCTCATAGCCCTGTCGTGCAGTAGCTTCGACGCCGGTTCCGGTCGCCACACCCGTGACAACAACCTGCGTTACCCCATTGGCCTTCAGTTGTGCCTGTAGATCCGTACTGGCAAACGCTCCCCAGGTCTGCTTGGTCACGACGATATCGCTGGTCCGGCGGTCCAACTCCGGAATTAAATCGCTGAATCCCTCGGAGTAGGTCAAGAGACGACGCGACTGCTCCGTCCGACCTGGTGCGCCTCCGGTGACATTAACCAGAACGACCACGAGACCACGCTGACGGAAGGCATCAAGCAAAGTGCAGGTTCTCTCGATTACGGTAGCGATGGGGTGAACAAAAGGTAAGTCGATCAGGCCCTTTTGAAGGTCAACGACAATGAGGGCGGTCTTTGGATCAAGCGTTGTGACGGGCATTGGGTTCTCTCCTCGACAAGGTTTGAATGTGAGTTGATTATTTGTATGCGAAGGCGTCAGTCTTCCATGAGGCGCGCGAGCAGCTTGACGGCAGCAGCAAGCTTTTCCTGCTCCTGGGAGGAGAGCTTCTTCTGGATTGTTGTAGTGAGCCAATCCTGCTTTGCGGCGCGACTGTCCTTGAGCAAGTTCTGGCATTTACCGGAAAGTGACATTAAGGTCTGCCGTCTATCGCTCGGGTCCGGATAGCCCGTCACCAATCCGGCTTCCAGCAGCGACGTAACGATGGCGCTCATCGACTGAGGACGCATTCCCTCAGCTCGAGCCAAGCTTGATACCGCAGCAGGGCCGTCTTTCTCGATGCGGAGCAGCACGGAGGCCTGCGAAGGCCTCAAATCACTCTTCCCACCCTGTTCGCGCAGCTTCCGTTTGAGCATGCCTGAGATTGCCCGAAGCTCTGCTGCAAGTACGGAGGCCCGATCGGCTTGAGAAGGATTCAGCGGATCTTTCATCGAACAAAGTATGACATGAATACATGTTTACCTGTACAGCTAGACTGTGTGAAATGAGCAGTTCGGTAAGACGTCGTCCTTTGCCCCCTTACCATTCTCGAGGAGCACATCATCGCCGATGCTCTCTTCGAGCCGGTTAGTACCCACAAGTCACATTCCGAAGCAATCCCTCCCGCGAAGAAGTACAAAACCTCGCCAAGCACCCATCCTTCGCATCCACCCCACAAGGGCGTCATCCACAGCCCTCCCATGAAACAAAAAAAAAGCAAGAGCCGAGCCCTCGCCTTTCCCTTCCCACAAAAACTACTTCCCCTCAACCGCCCCCGGATAGATCCCGGGAATCGGCGCCGTCATCTTCTTCTCATTCTCCGGATCCGGAAACGGCTTGCGCGGCATCATCGCCTCACGCTCGCTCGTGTTGTAGAGGAAGATCGCCTCGACCACCGCAGCCTGCTCCAGATCGAGCGAGTGCAGCCGGTCAACCGTGTCCATATCCGGGTAGCAGACTTAAAGTTGAGCTTATTCCAAGGGATGTCCCAGGCGAGTCAAGTTTACGGCTTTGCGACGCCGGTTACCGCGCGTTCTGAGGCATCGCCGGGTTCACGAGTGCTCTTATACGGCTCTTCGTCTGCTCATAGCGGCAGGCGTTGTATTCATAGCCTTCCAGCGGTGCGTTGATTGCCACGCTGCTCTCGTAGGTACACTCCGCGTCTCGAAAGACGACCCAGGCCCGTTCCGCCGCGATCAGTCGGTGGAGGATCTGGGTCCGGACAGGATCGACCTCGGACTCTTTGATCTTGTCAATAATCTGCGCGTACACCTCGTTCAACCGGTGATCGGCGGCGGCCTGCGCCTCTTTCTCGCAAAACCCACTACCGATAAC
>CAZZZQ010000302.1:0-5061 GCA_964658405.1 uncultured Sphingomonas sp. | reverse complement strand
ACGGCCTCGATCGCGGCGAGGACTTCGTCACGAATCACGGGATACTGGCGGGCGAAATCCAGCATCGGAACAGGTTGGTGTTCAGTCGAAGTTTCGGAGACGAGGTTCAGCAGATCATGGGGCACGGTCTTAATCGTACCTTGAGGTAACTCTGCGAGGATACGGGTGAGATGCTGCAGAATTTCTGCTCACTGTCGAAAGGTGCTCCCTTTTATGCTGTTGTAAGTTCCGTGACATCGTCGTATCGTTGGCAAACCTGCATCGACTCACGACATCGATGCATAGAGATTTCGCTTTTTTACAGACTTTTTGTTGAACTACTACGTCCACTGTCTGTACATGTCTCCCCCGTTTCCGGCATGTACCTCTATCCATGAAGCATTCAGAAGGAGATCGGCACTATGGAATCAAAGCCGGCGCAGAACATCCAGGACACGTTTCTCAATACGGTCCGTAAAGACAAAAGCCCTATTACGATCTACCTGGTGAGTGGCGTCAAGCTGACCGGCAAGATCCGCTCCTTCGACAAGTACTCGGTTTTGCTCGAAAACAATAGCCAGGAGCAACTGATCTTCAAGCATGCGATCTCGACCGTTGTCAGCGGCCGGGCCGGCGCTCATATCGAGCTCAAGTCGGACTCACGTTCAGAGAATCGGTCCGCTTCCCATGCCCCTGTCACTCCGTCCGCCGTGGCTCCCTCGCATGAGCCCGCTGCACGCGAGTCTTCTGGGAGCTAGACCAGACTTCTTTCTCACCTGGGAAACAGGTCTCATCTAAAAAACAGGATCACATAGTACAGGCCGCCTGATCGGGAGCGGAGGTGGGGTCCCGGATCACGCGGCCTGTAGGACCCAGAACATAGGGTCGTGGTGTACCTTTGATTTTAGGCTGAGGTTGCGGAAAGTCAACTTCTTTCACGCATTCCCATTCCCGTGCGATGATCGCAATCTCGGAACGAATACCGGTCATTCCTGTTTGACACTCCTCCGATCGCTTTGCTAAAAATAGGAGTACCGCAAACCTAACTTGCTCTATTGCTGAACGATCTGTCCAGAGCTGTCACTCTACCGCACCATGGTAGACCGCAAGAACTTCGAGAAGGCTTCGGCCACCCCTTTCATGGATCTGATACTGAAACAACTTGGTGGACTTGTGCTCGGCTCTGTGCCGACCATCGTCCTGTTTATCCTCCTGGTCGCACTCTATGGCCTGCTGGTCCGCCGTCCGCTGGATCGCATCCTTGCAGAGCGCCGCGCCCGCACCACGGGTGCCGTCGAGCAGGCACGTGGAGCGATCTCCGCTGCCGAAGCAGAGACGGCCGTCTTCGAAGACAAGCTGCGCGCCGCGAAGGCTGAGATCTTTCAGGCTCGCGAGCAGAAGCTGAAGCAGTGGAACGCCGAGCGCGATGCAGCCCTTGAGCAGGTGCGTTCTGCGACCCAGAACCGTGTCCGCGCTGCCCGCCAAGAGGTTGAGCAGGGTGTCGCGACCGCTCGCCAGCAGATCGAAACGCTGAGCGTTGAGCTGAGCGCCCAGATTATGCGTGCAGTCCTCCCGGCCGGCGCTGGTACAACGGAGGCCGCGCAGTGAGCTTCCTTTCGATGAAAAAAGCTTTACCAGTACTTCTCTTCGCATCGCTCCTGACGGTTCCGGCGACTCGTATGATCGCCCAGGAATCGAAGGCTGCGGTATCGGAGCAGGTCGGCGCGTCCAGCACGCCCGAGGCTGCGTCGCCCGAGAAGAATGAGTCTGAGGCAGACGAAAACGACGTCTACCGGAAGTCGCCTGCCGTTCGTGCAATGGGCAGGAAGCTTGGGATGAACCCCGAGCAGGCGTCCTCCGCGTTCGAGATTCTGAACTTTGCCATCCTTGCTGTGCTGCTTGGCTGGTTCATGATCAAGGCGCTCCCGAAGACCTTTCGGAACCGCAATACCGTCATCCAGAAGCAGCTGGTGGATGCCCGCACCGCGACCGAAGAGGCGAATGCCCGGCTCGGAAGCGTGGAGGCTCGCCTCGGCAAGCTCGACGGTCAGATCGCCGAGATGCGCACGCAGGCCGAGAAGGACTCCGCGCTCGACGAGCAGCGCATCAAGGCCTCGGTTGAGGAAGAGAAGCAGAAGATTCTTGCGGCAGCCGAGCAGGAGATTGCCGCTGCTACGACGCATGCACATCGCCAGCTGCAGCAGTTCGCCGCAGAGCTCGCCATCGAGCAGGCCGGACGCAAGCTCGTCATCAACGCTGAGACGGACCGCCTGCTGATCCAGAACTTTGCAAAGCGCCTCGGAAGCGACAAGGGAGGGCAGAACTAATGGCAGTATTCGCTCCCCGCTACGCACACGCGTTCGCTGAAGTAGCCGCCGCAAAGAACATCGACGTTGCCGTTGCACAGCAGCAGATGCGCGACTTCGCCGACACCTTGAAGGGCAGCCCGGATCTCCACGAAGTCTTGCTGAACCCCTCGATTCCCGAGGATCAGAAGCTTCGCCTGCTGGATGCGATCGCAGGAAAGCTTGGCATGTTCCGCGAGGTCCGCAACTTCATCGCGGTGATCATGGACCATCACCGGCTTGCTTCGCTGGATGAGATTCTGGCCGAGTACGACCTTGTGACCGATGAGGGCTCAGGGATCGCCGAGGCGGAGATTACCACCTCGCGGCCGCTGAACGACGAGGATCGCAACACGCTCGAGCAGCAGGTTGCACAGCTGGCCGGGGGACGTGTCCGGGCAAGCTATCACGAGGATGCAGCCCTTCTGGGCGGCGCGATCGTCAGGATTGGATCGACGGTGTATGACGGTTCGGTCAGGGCGCAACTTCAGCAGCTGAAGGCGAAACTCATCAACGCGTAATCGAACGCGACTAGAGATTAGAACTAAGAAATTCAGGTAAAGACAAAAAACATGGCACAGATCAACGCAAACGAGATTACAGAGCTGCTCCGCCAGCAGATTGACAACTACGAGCAGCGCATCCAGGTGGATGAGGTCGGCACCGTGATCTCGCTCGGCGACGGTATTGCCCGCGTTCACGGCCTGGATAAGGTCATGGCCGGCGAGCTGATCGAGTTCCCGCACGGCGTCGCTGGACTGGCGATGAACCTTGACGAGGACCAGGTCGGAGCCGTTCTGCTCGGCGACTACACCGAGATCAACGAAGGCGACCAGGTCAAGCGGACCGGCAAGATCATGTCCGTTCCCGTGGGCAAGGCCCTGATCGGCCGCGTCGTGAATGCTCTTGGTGAGCCGATCGACGACAAGGGTCCCATCGACACGGATATCTTCTTCCCGGTTGAGCGTCTCGCTCCGGGCGTCATCGATCGCCAGTCGGTTCGCGAACCCATGGCGACCGGTATTAAGGCGATCGATACGATGATTCCGATTGGCCGTGGACAGCGCGAGCTGCTCATCGGCGACCGCCAGACCGGTAAGACCGCGATTGCGCTCGACACGATCATCAACTCCGCCAAGAACAACCTGATCTGCATCTATTGCGCGGTTGGTCAGAAGCGCTCGTCGGTGGCACAGGTTGTGCAGACGCTCGAGTCGTACGGCGCGATGGCGTATACGATCGTCGTCGCGGCAACGGCTTCCGAGCCAGCGCCAATGCAGTACCTTGCTCCGTTCGCCGCGACCGCGATGGGCGAGTACTTCCGCGACAACGGCATGCACGCGCTTGTGATCTACGACGATCTTTCGAAGCACGCTGCCAGCTACCGCGAGATTTCGCTCCTGCTCCGCCGTCCGCCAGGCCGCGAAGCGTACCCGGGAGACGTGTTCTATCTCCACTCGCGTCTGCTGGAGCGTTCGTCCAAGGTTTCGGAGAAGCTCGGCGGCGGTTCGCTGACGGCTCTTCCGATCATTGAGACCCAGGCTGGCGACGTCTCGGCGTATATTCCGACGAACGTGATCTCGATCACCGACGGTCAGATCTTCCTCGAGACCGACCTGTTCAACTCGGGCGTTCGTCCTGCCGTCAACGTTGGTCTGTCCGTGTCGCGCGTCGGATTCTCGGCTGCGACGAAGGCGACCAAGCAGGTTGGAGCCACGCTGAAGCTGGATCTCGCACAGTATCGCGAGCTTGCTGCGTTCTCACAGTTTGGCTCGGATCTCGATAAGGTCACCCTGCAGCAGTTGAACCGCGGTCAGCGTCTGACCGAGCTTCTGAAGCAGCCGCAGTTCCAGCCGCTCTCTGCTGAGAAGCAGGTTGCAATCCTGTTCGCCGGTGTCAACGGTCTGCTCGACGACGTTGAGGTCAAGGATCTCCGCGCGTTCGAGGACGGCTACTACCAGTATCTCGAGTCGGCACAGCCGGCGATCCTGACGGATATCGCAACGAAGAAGGCGCTGGATGACGATATCCGCGGCCGTTTGACCGCGGCGATCAAGGACTTCAAGCAGAGCTTTCTCGCAGGCCTGAAGGATAAGCAGGCGACTGCAACGGCGGGCACGAAGTAACTTATGGCAAACGTCCTCGATCTACGGCGCCGCATTCGCAGTGTGAAGAACACGCGGCAGATTACCAGGGCCATGAAGATGGTCTCGGCTGCGAAGCTGCGCAGGGCGCAGGAGCGCGCGATGATGGCGCGCCCCTATGCGCAGATGCTCTCCAACGTGCTGCAGTCCCTGGTCCGCCGCACCGACCTGTACAACGAGCAGACCGGCGACATTCTGAATCCGCTGCTGGTCGAGCGCGAGGAGAAGAACATCCTCGTGATCGTCATCGCGGGTGACAAGGGCTTCGCCGGCGGCTTCAACTCGAACATCGGCAAGGCGGCTCAGAAGTTCGTGGACTCGCGGCTTGCTGTGGGACAGACGCTTGATCTCGAGCCGGTTGGCAAGAAGGCGATCACGCTCTACAAGAAGAAGTACCCCGCAGCCAACTACGAGAAGACCGAGCAGCACTACGACAACGACCTGTCGACCCACTACGACTCGATCCGCCATCGCGCGGCCAAGGTCGAGGTGACGGCAGAGCACCAGGACCTGCTGCTGAAGACGGAGTTTGAAGCGGTCTCGAAGATCAGCTATTCGATCATTGAGCGTTACGAGCGGGCTGAGATCGACGC
>CAZZZQ010000301.1:0-5081 GCA_964658405.1 uncultured Sphingomonas sp. | reverse complement strand
GTTCTTCTTCAAGCTCATCCCCGAACCGGGCAGATGCATGTCCAGGGCCACCGAGGCTCCGGTGTTGCCCTGGGTCTCGTCCTTCGCCAGGACAATGATTCGAGTGGCAAGAAATAAAGCTTCAGCTGTGTTGTGCGTCACGAAGAGGACCGTCGGCCTGGTCTTGAGCCAGATCTCACGAAGCATCCCCTGGAGACTCCCTCGCGTCGCGGGATCGAGTGCGCTGAAGGCCTCATCCATGAGCAGGATCTGCGGCCTCATCATCAGGGCCTGTGCGATTGCGACTCTCTGCTGCATTCCCCCTGAAAGCTGGTGAGGATATTTGCCTGCGTCGCTGGCGTGCAGTCCCAGTTGCGCCAGCTGTCGCATGGCTTGCTCTCGAACGCTCTTCTGGAAGCTTCGGAAGCCGGGCTTCAGGCGCCCGACAATGTGGTAGCCGGCCGTCTCCGGGCCCATCATCAGGTTGCCGAGAACCGTGCGGTCGGGAAATAAAGAGTATTTCTGTGGAACGTATCCGCAAGCCGCACTTACGCGACTCACCTGGTGCCCGACGACGTTGATCGATCCCGCGGTCGGCCGTTCCTGGCCCAGAATCATACGCAGCAACGTACTCTTCCCGCATCCGGTGGCCCCCAGCAGGACCACAAACTCGCCAGCCTCGATCTTGAGGTCGATCGAGTTCAGGATGGTTGTCGCGCTCTTTCCAGTGCCGTGGGCGACGGAGACGTGTTCGACCTGAATTGCCGTAGCCGCCGGCAATGCGGCAGAGGACGCCATCGTTTTATCTTCCTGTTCTAGGACTGAAACCATGGGTGCATCCTCTTATTGAGAAGACGAAGAGCGAGATCAACCAGAAATAACAGCAGTGCTACCCAGAGAACGTACGGAAGAATGACGTCCATCCCCATGTGGCGGCGCATGATTGCGATGCGGTATGCGAGCCCATCGGAGGCTGCGATCATCTCCCCGGCGAACAGAAAGAGCATGATGGGCTTGAGGTTCAGGCGCAGGCTGTTGATGATCTGCGGCATGATCTGCCGAAGAATGACCCGATAGGTCACGTCGAAGTCATTCGCCCCGAGGGTGAACGACTTGACCACCTGCTCCTGGGGCACTGCCTTGACCATCTGGATGACATCAAGGATGAGCGTCGGAGCGACGCCAATGAAGATCAGCGCAACCTTTGACAACTCGTCGATGCCAAACGCGATGAAGAGGATGGGAAGCAGCGAGAGCGCCACAATCTTGTCGAAGAAGAGAACGAAACGCATGAAGCCCGCGCTGAAGTAGGGATACAGACCAATGTGCAGCGCCAGCAGGATCGCAGGCATGAAGAGGAGGAGGCTGATGCAGAATCTACGCCCGCTCGAGGTGGTGTCCTTCCAGATCATTGAGTGATGAAAGCGTTCCCACTTCGAAGCGCCTTCGGGAGCGACGTAGTCGTCCTCCTCCGCGGGCTCGAGGACAGAAGCATGTACACCGGCGCGAAGCTGCTGCGCATTTGGAACGATGCGGTCTTCCGCATTCTCCCGGTGGCGCACCTGGGAGGTATGAACATAAAGCCCGAGGCAAACGACAAAAAGCACGACCGAGAGCAACTGTCCCAAGAGACGATTCGGCCGCGCCTGAATATCGAATGGAGAGAATCGAGCCATCGGTCTACAGCTTCCCCTGAGCAGCCGCCTGCATATAGGTTGCGTCGAAGTGCAGTCGCACACGGTCCTTGTGTCCCTGCACGGTGCTATCCGGGTAGGAGATCGCTACATCATCGACAGATTTGGTGCCCTTGCCAAGCAGGCCGTGCGAGAAACAAAACTGTCGAACCAGCTCCATCTTCTGCTTCAACGATGGGCTGGTGGTGAACTCCACGGCAGCCTTTGGCGTGCTGAAGAGTGCAGTCGTCTTGAGTTGCTCGCGATACGATTCAACGGTGTCGCTCGAGGCTGCGGCGCTCATCTTGAGAGCCTCGGCCTGGGCCGGACCAGCGATGGTCAAGCGCTGCATGCTCTCGTACCACGCTCCAGCGATTGCCTTTGCAAAACGTTCGCCAGAGCCATCCGGCCTCTGCAGCACTGCACTCTGCACCACCAGCAGGTCGAGAATCTCGCCGGGGATCTTCGACGAATCGAAGACCGAGTGCACGCTCTTGTCTGCGAGAATTTGTGAGACGAGTGGCTTCCAGGTTACGACTGCTTCGTTCGAAGCATTGTTCAGAAACGCGGGTGCGATGTCAGAGTCGGAGGTATTGACCAACTTGAGTGTTGAGAGCTTGGCCTGCTGACCGTTCAGCACCATGCCGCGCTCCAGCAGATATTCAGAGACTGTCTTCTGGACGAGCATAACGCGATGACCAGCGAGTTTGTCGAGGCCAAGGCCGTTACGTGTCAGGACTGCGTCGTTTCCATTCGAGTAGTCGCCCATAATGATGGCGGTCGTGTCCACGCCTGCCGCTGCGGGCATATCGAGAGCTTCCATATTCGTCATCGTGCAGGCGTCGATGTTACGAGCTACGAACGAGTCGAGGGAAGCTGCATAATCAAAGCGCTGGACCTTGATTGCGATGCCATATTTATCTGCCCATTTCTTCAAAATGCCCGACTTCTGCATATAAAAGTAGGGATTCCAACCGGCGTAGACCGACCAGCCCACTGTAAAGGTAGGAACCTCGGCTACAAGGGGTGAAGCAAAACCGAAGAACAAACAGCACAACAGTACCGCATAGAAGGCCGAAGACATCCCATGATTCTTCGAAATCGCGCGCGTCGGTACATCTCGCACGCAATGAGAGGAACAGCCAACTGGGCTTGAATTCATGTGCTCATTCTAGCGAGAGTTCTCGTGAATCTATGGAGCATGGAATTCACCAATGGCAGTTATAGGGGAGTGGCAATAGCATAGCATCCGCCTCTTCCGGGCATATGAGAATGTGACTACGGTTCGATGAGCAGTTTCTCGAACAGAAGTGGAACCCAGCCAGTCCTCCGAACCATTCCGTTTTCCGGCTCGCCGCTCACTCTAGCCCAGTTCCACAGGAAGACTGGATTCACCTATGCCTCCTAAAAGAAAAGTCAGCCGGATTGCATGGGCAGGCGTACTCTGCGGTGCGTTTACGATGGCCGCACAGCAGCCGGCTCCCTCTGCCGTCCCCGGATCAGCGGCTACGGCTCCCGCAGCTTCGGGCCGACCGCCCCGCATCGTCAGGCCGGGGGTCCATACAGCGGGCGTGTCGCATGGAATTGATGAGCTGAAGAAGGATGCGGTCTTCCCGGTTGAAGGATCGCCCGACTGGTCTGTCGTCACGAAAGACGCAGTGTGGGTTGCGAGTGCGCGCGCCAACCACGTCGTGCAGTTGCTTCCTGTCACCAATACGGTCGGCATCATTGCAGAGGTCCAGCGACCCTGCTCAGGACTGGCGGAGGGCTTTGGCTCCATCTGGGTTCCGAGCTGTGGCAACCATGAACTGGACCGTCTGGATCCAGCAACGGGCAAGATCGCGGCGGCGATCCCGGCAGACGCCGCCAACTCCGAGGGGGGCATTGCAACGGGTGCGGGTTCAGTCTGGTTTGTCGTCAAACCGAGCAAGCTGCTGAGGATCGATCCTGTTTCGAACGCCGTGATCGCCACGATCGAACTCCCCTCCGGATCGGAGAACCCCCTCTTTGCGGACGGCTTCGTCTGGGTGGCCTCTTACGGTCAAGACCAGCTTCTAAAGATCGACCCAGCCTCAAATAAGCTGGTCTCGACGATCTCGATCGGTCCCAAGCCGCGTTTCATCACCGCGGGTGCGGGGTCAATCTGGACGCTGAACCAAGGGGACGGAACCGTCTCTCGCGTTGACGCGAAGACTGGTATGGTCGCTGCGACGATCCAATGCGGAATTCCCGGTGCTGGCGGAGAACTCTCCTACGACAACGGCTTTGTCTGGGCCGCGATCTTCGACTTTCCACTGACCCAGATCGATGCAACGAGTAACAAGGTAGTGGCTCAATGGGCGGGACCAGGGGGTGACGGAGTACGCGCCGGCCTGGGTTCCGTCTGGCTTTCCAACCTGCGCCAGGGAACAGTCTGGCGTATTCCACCTCACCAGGAATAGTGCTCCCCTTGACGATCGAAGATGTTCCCGAGAACTCCCTCCAAGAGAGAGGCTTGACCATGACCGACCGGATCCTCTGGCAGGAGATGCTGCCCGGCTCCTCCACCTGGTCTCACATCCTGAAGCGCGGCACCGCCCTGCGGCTCACAGCGATCGACGACGAGCCGAACGTCGGCGTGCTGCTTCTGAACGCAGACAATCTCTCTGAGCGCCTTAGCCTGCCGGACACGCTGAAGGCGCAACACACTGCAAAGCTGACGGCCGGGGACGCCCTTTACTCCGATATGGGGCGCGTTCTCTGCTCCATCACTGACGACACGGTCGGCTGGCATGATCCGATCGGGGGCTGCTCCGACAGCGTCATGGTGGCCAAGAAGTATGGCCTTAATAGCTATCAGCGCTCCCGAAACAAGTGGCATCAAAATGGGCTTGATGGCTTCCTGATCGAACTCGCCAAGTACGGCCTCGGCGCACGCGACCTGATGATGAATATCAATCTCTTCAGCAAGGTGGAGGTTCAGGAGGATGGCTCGATGAAGTTCATTCCCCAGAATGCGCCCGCTGGGAGTGCAGTTGAGATTCGCGCCGAGATGAATACACTGGTCATCCTGAATAGCTGCCAGCACCCGATGGATCCTTCTCCTCTGTATGCCCAGAGGCAGGTTGAGTTGACCCTGAAGCAGGTCGCGCCTGCAGGCCCGGCCGACCTGTGCCGCAATTCGCGTCCTGAAAATGTTCGAGGCTTTATGATCACTGAACGCTACTTCCTCTAGCAGAAGCAGAGAATCCTCCCCATGAATGCACAGGGTATCGAAGTCATGTCCGCATCTACGCTACACCCCAGCCCGCGTCGTCCCAAAGAGGCTGTCTTCGACGAGATCGTCATGGCAGGTGATTCTTTCGTCCGTGAGATCGAGTGTGGACAGTTCATTCGAATCATCGATTGCGACGGCAACCAGGCTGTCGATACGTTGTTCTACAACGCCCA
>CAZZZQ010000300.1:2453-5099 GCA_964658405.1 uncultured Sphingomonas sp. | reverse complement strand
AGATGATCTTGTCCTTCGGAACCGTCTTGAGGACGTTCTTCAAGTTGTCAATGAACCAGTCCTGCGAAGCGATGGGACCCGGCCCGCTCTCGGTCTGATGCTCGTCGTAGTTCATCAGCAGCAGACCGTCGGAGTTGTCGGCGATCGACTTCAGGTTGAAGTCCTCGTCAGCGACGGGCGTGTTGACATAGAGCCGCAGGTGGCGAGGATGAAAGTCCTTATAGAGTGCAGCAACGAGCGCCAGAAAACCGGGCTGCGCGTCAGCGGGGATCTCCTCAAAGTCGAGCGAGATGCCGTGATAGTTCGGATTCTTCGCGAGGAAGGCGTCGACCTGCCTGATGAAGTTCTGGCGGGCGTCCGGGTCCGAAAGGAAGGTGCCGATCGAAGGCAGAAATTTGTTTGTGATCGGGTCGTAGTTGTTGACCAGCGGAAAGATTTCAGTATCTTCGTGGGCGTCGGCAATGACCCGTGCGACACGATTCTCGCGATCAACCTCATGAACCCCCGCCGCATCGACGACTGCATAGGGCCGGTTATCGATGGTGAAGGCGGTCAACGCGCCACTCTGGCTGACCATGTGCAGCCACTCGGGGAAGAGGAGGTCGATCTGCTTGACGTGTTGGCGGAAGGACGAATAGCTGGCCGGATCGTCTTCCACGTAGTAAGCCGCCCGCAGCCCTTCACCCGTATTCAGCGGAATGTCAGAGGGCCTGCGGTCCGTTCTCCGGTGCGCCGCGCGGTGCAGCTTCGGCCCGAACTTCGGGTCGAGCACAGGGGTCGTCAGGGCGCGGAAGTTACGCTTCTGCGTCGGCAGCAGGAGCTCCGGCAGGGGCTTCATGCGCAGCAGGCCGACGACGAAGAGTGTTCCCACGATGAGGCCGAGGAGGGCGAGCACGTCGAAGATTCTGCGTAGCCGCTTCCAGCGCTTTCGGTCCGGATCGTAGAAGACTGGGTTGTTCATGGAGTGAAGATTTGTTCCGCTATGGCCATCGTATGCAGCGGTGTGGTCTGAGTCAACGCAGACCGCTTTCTACGGCGCTCACAGTATGATGCAGAACGATGAGCAACCTGCGAGCGAAGGAATGGGGCGGCATAGTGGCGGCGCTGCTGGCCGGCTTCGCCCTGCGCGCCTGGTTCATCGTCCACTCGCCGAGAATCGCGGGCGACACCTTCGTCTATGGCGAAATCGCCCGAAACTGGGTGCAACACGGCGTCTACGGCTGGACTTCAACGAACGGTATTCCTCAGCCGACACTGATCCGCCTCCCCGGATTTCCGCTCTTCCTGGCGGCGTGCTTTGGTATCTTCGGCCAGGGCTCCTACACCGCAGTCATGGATCTCCAGTGCGTCATCGATCTACTTTCGTGCGTTGGGCTGGGCATTCTCGCAGGTCGCCTCTTCGGTCCCCGCGCCCGGATGGCTGCTCTCTGGCTCTCCGCGCTGTGCCCCTTCACCGCGAACTATGTGGCGGCTCCGCTGACGGAAACGCTCACGCTTGCATGCATCGTTGCCGTCTTCTATGCGCTGGAACGCTGGCAGGCGAAGGGCCTCGGGTACAACCGGTGGCTCTGGATGATCGTGGTCGCGCTCTCCTACGGCCTTCTTCTCCGACCGGAGCAGGGATTGATGGCGGCTGCCGTCGTCCCGGCGATGCTGTGGATGACGCTGCGCCTACTCAGTGGCCGAATCCGCCTGACCCGCGCCGTAATCCCTGTCGTCGCAGCCGCCTTCTGCATTCTGCTGCCTCTGGTCCCATGGACCATCCGGAACTGGCACACATTCCACTTGCTGCAGCCGCTGGCGCCGAAGTCCGCGACCGACCCCGGCGAGAAGCTATCGCCCGGCTTTCAGCGCTGGTACAGAACCTGGGCCGTCGACTTCTCCTCGACCGAGGACGTGTACTGGAACTATGACGGCGCGCCCATCCCGATCGCCGACCTTCCGACCCGCGCCTTCGACTCGAAGGGCCAGTACGCACAGACGGCCGTGCTCCTGAGCGACTACAACCAGGACTCAAACGCCACGCCGCAGCTGGATGCCCGCTTCGAGCGACTCGCAGAGGACCGCATCGCCGCCTCTCCGCTTCGCTACTATGTCGAACTGCCGGTGGCGCGCGTCCTCAACATGGCGCTCCGACCCCGTGCGGAGATGCTCAACATCTCGCTCGAGTGGTGGAAGTGGCGCGAGCATCGCCGCGAGACGGAGTTCGCAACGTTCTATGCGGCGCTCAATCTTGCCTACTTCGTCCTGGCCGGCTGGGGCTTTGTTAGATGGTTGCGACGCGGAAGGCCCTACACCGTCCCGATGGCCGCAATGCTGGCATCGGTCGTGCTGCGGTCCGCACTCCTGCTGACCCTCGACAACTCCGAGCCACGGTACACGCTGGAGTTCTTCCCCGTCCTCATAATCTTCGCGTCGCTGGTCTTCGCCGGATCTACCGCGTACTCACGTTCGTATGGGCGTTCGGCTTGATCTCGTAGGGCTTCTTATCCACCTTCGCGTTGTAGCGAATATGCTTGTAGAGCGCGGTCCGCTTGTCGTCCGAGGGGGTGACAAACTCCTGCCGGAGCGAGATGCCGCGGCTGAGGTCGACCCAGATCGTGACGTGCGTGAACATGTTACGGACGTTTTGGTCCTTCGAGACGA
>CAZZZQ010000300.1:0-2443 GCA_964658405.1 uncultured Sphingomonas sp. | reverse complement strand
GGTGATCGTCCAGGACTTCTCGAGGTCTCGACCACTTCCGCCAAAGCCGAGCGTCAGGAAGCTCTCGTACTGGCTCTGGTTCCCGTGCGCAGCGATGCGGATAAGGGAGTTTACTTTCGGGTCGAAGACCTCCAGCTGCCCGTCCTTGTAGCTCAGCAGCTTCACGTCGGGCGAGATGATCTTCGCGCCCATCT
The DNA here is from genome assembly GCA_964658405.1 of uncultured Sphingomonas sp. Taxonomy (GTDB): domain Bacteria; phylum Acidobacteriota; class Terriglobia; order Terriglobales; family Acidobacteriaceae; genus Edaphobacter. Next base: position 2,249 of record CAZZZQ010000300.1, on the reverse strand, counting down.
CCGTCGTAGCTGCCTTCTGGCGCTGGAAGAAGATCGTCCCCGACTGGGTCGAGGTCGACTTCGTAACCCGCTCGAAGAAGTCCCACTGGAAGTCAGCCTCTGCGGACTGGAACTTGGCGCTCGCGGCATCCATCTGCTGAAGAACGCTGGTCAGGTGAGCGGACGGAGCCTGGGCAACGGCGCAAGGGGCACCAGCGGAAGCAGCCAGGCTGCAGGCAAGGACGAGATAGCGGAGGTTCTTCATGCGTGACTCACTCCCCATGGATCGGACGCTGCTAGCGAAGGACCCAGGCGTTATAGGCAATGATGCGGCCGGTTGCGTCGGTGACAGGTTCGTACTTCTGGAGCGAGACCTCGCCGGAGATTGGCTCGATCGCCTGCAGGATCTCGCGGCGGCGACCGTCCTCGGTGTTCGCTCCGTGCATATCTTCGGCGCGAATCTGGTACAGGAAGCGGCTGCTGTTGCCCACGCTGCCGGCCTCGCGGACGAGCACCTCGCTGGCATGCGTCGCAACCGTCGTAACCGGGCGATCCTTGAAGTCGATATAGTGCGGCGAGATGAAGAGGAACAGCAGGATCACCGTCACCATGACGTCATAGTGCAGGCTGCCGCGATCGTAGGTCCACCAGAAGTAGCGATTGATGAGCTTGAACATGGTCAGCCCCTTCCCTTTTGCACACCGATGATCGTCTCACCATTCATGTACGGGACGAGAACGTCGGGGATTCTGACGGTTCCGTCGGCCTGCTGGTAGTTCTCGAGGACAGCGAGGTAGGTCCGCCCGATGGCAAGCCCGCTGCCGTTGATCGTGTGCAGGAACTCGGGCTTCTTCGCCCCGGCGGGACGATAGCGAATGTTCGCGCGGCGGGCCTGGAACGATTCGAAGCTCGAGCAGGAGCTGATCTCGCGATACAGCGCCTGGCCCGGGAGCCAGACCTCGAGATCGTAGGTCTTGCTCGCGCTGAATCCCATATCGCCCGAGCAGAGGAGCATCCGGCGGTACGGCAGCCCCAGCAGCTCGAGGATTGTCTCGGCGTGGCGTGTCAGGGCCTCGTGCTCCGCGGCGGAGTCCTCAGGCCGGCAGAACTTGACCAGCTCGACCTTCTGGAACTGGTGCTGGCGGATCATGCCGCGAACGTCCTTGCCGTACGATCCCGCCTCGCTGCGGTAGCAGGGGGTGTAGGCGCAGAAGGAGATCGGCAGCTCCGCATCCTCGAGCGTCTCATCGCGAAAGAGGTTCGTGACCGGGACCTCGGCGGTTGGAATAAGCCAGTGGTCGCTATCCTGGTATCGGCCCGGCTCGTAGGCTCCCTTGTCGTCGCAGTGGAAGAGGTCTTCGGCGAACTTGGGCAGCTGGCCGGTGCCGTAGAGCGACTTCGAGTTGACGACGTTCGGCGGCAGCACCTCGGTGTAGCCGTGCTCACGGGTATGGAGGTCGATCATGAAGTTGGCCAGCGCCCGCTCCAGCCGCGCTCCCTGGCCGAAGTGAACGACAAAGCGCGATCCGGAGATCTTGGCGGCACGCTCGAAGTCGAGGATCCCGAGGGCCTCGCCGATCTCCCAGTGCGCCTTCGCCTGGAAGTCGAAGGCCGGCTTCTCGCCCCAGACCTTCTCCTCGACGTTGTCATGCTCGGACTTGCCGGCGGGAACGCTGTCCTGCGGGAGGTTCGGCAGCGTCTGCATCAGCTCGCGGAGCCGGTCATCGGCAGCAGCAGCGGTCGATTCGAGCACCTCTGAGCTGGCCTTCAGCGCCCTGGTGTCTTCGGTCAGCGTGGTGGCATCGGCGCCGGAGCGGCGCAGGGCGGCGATCTCCGTGGTCAGCTTATTGCGCTGGGCCTTGAGGGTCTCGACCTGGGTGATCGCGTCGCGGCGCTCCCGGTCGATCTCCGCAAAGTGAGCGAGGATCGCGGGATCGGCACCACGCAGGCGCAGCTTTTCTTCTACAAGGGGCAGATTCGCCCGTACAAATGCAAGATCGATCATCACTTAGGATTCTAGCGTCTTCAGCGTCAGGATGGATTTGCAACCTTCCTGCAACAGCTTCGATGTAGCCTAATGCGATGCGAACGCCAGTTGTCGCCCTTCTCTCCGTGCTGCTTGCACTCCCCGCTGTGCCTCCTGCCGGCGCACAGGCCTACAAGGCCTCCCCCAAGCTTGCCGTCATCCTCGTGATCGACCAGTTTCGCGGCGACTATATAGACCGCTATCGCGATTCGTTCCAGACGCCGAACGGCTTCAACCTCTTCCT
>CAZZZQ010000299.1:4127-5104 GCA_964658405.1 uncultured Sphingomonas sp. | reverse complement strand
ATCCTGCCGAGAACGAGCCCGCTCCGTAGACCACCCCTGCCCCTCAGCACGGGGATAAACCGGCCTAAGGTCGATAAGGATCTCGTCCTCTCTGTCGCTCATCGCTCCCCCTCCCCGGTTTCGGCCCCGAGCTGCGCGAGGGCGGCGCGGCCGGCCGAGTCGTCAATGCGGATTGAACGGCCAAACTCTCGGATCGGCTCCACGAATGGCATGCACCCTGGACGCCGCACCATGGCATAGCCATCTGCAATTGCCATGATCCGAACTGGACCATGCTGGTCCACCCATGAAGCGCACATCATACGCTTAGCCTGATCTTCCTGCCGCTGTCGTAGCGTCAGCCTAGGCTTCCCCGCCGCCTCGGGTGACGGGGACGGGTCGGGGGTGAGGGTCATGGCCGGGCGGACTCCTTCTTCGGGCGCATCGGCTTCAGCTTGCCCTTGAGGATACGGGCGAAGCGGCGCTCCATCTGCTGAACCTCGCGCATATAGCCAGGCTCGCTCTCTGCCGCGTCGTGGTGCGTGACTGTCATCGCCTCTTCGGCTAGGCGTCGAATGGTTTGCTGAAATGGGTTGCGCGGCTCGCACAGCTCGACTTCGTCGTCCCCCTCAATCATTCCCCCGTCCCTCCCCCTTCGGCCTGCGTCGACGAGGCCGGATGCGGGGCGGTGGCCTCAGCCATAACCTCGTCTTCCAGCCTTCGTAGCAGGGCAAATTCCTCCGGGCTGGCGTAAGAGGTGGCCGTCTTGCGGTCGCTCATCTCTGAGGCAAGGCCAATGCCTTCATTTTCGATGATGCCGGCCACGCAACGCTTGAGCAGGCTTTTGTAGTCAATGCCGTCACCCGCTCCCCTGGCCTCGGCAAGAGCGATGTGGCGGAGGAGTGCGGCTTCGGCTTCGGTATAGTCTTTGTTCCACCGCAAGCGGTCCACAAGTTTGCGCACCAACTCCACCGCGCTCGCGCTTGGTGTGAGCAGGG
>CAZZZQ010000299.1:0-4117 GCA_964658405.1 uncultured Sphingomonas sp. | reverse complement strand
AAAGCGTCGAGGGCGGCGCGGTTCGCTTCATGATCCTTTTCCGCCACTTCGACTTGCGCGGTGTAGCCGGGCTCTGAGGAGTCGTGGCGAGCGACCGTGATCAGGTACGCATAGCTCTCCAGGGCCATGTCGGTCAGTTCGGAGAACCGATCCCACACGTCCTCCTCCACCCTCTCTGCGGCTTCCTGGTCGGAGAGGGCGATGGCGGCAAGAAGGGTGTTCCACGCGGCCTCGGCGGCAATGTCGCTAGACGCTGAAGGCCCTGACGCGCCACAGTGCTCGCACTCGACGACGAACTCTCCCGTTTGATCAGCGACAGAGCCGAGCTGCCCAGCGCAACCACAGAAAGGACACCGTAGAAGCTCCACCCTCGCCTCCGTCACGTCACTGGTCGTCATGGCTGGTCTCCGGGGTGGTGACGGCGCGGCGGGCTTCGGCGAGGCGTTGTTCCTGAACGAGTTCGTACTTTCGGCGCTCCGAGGCCTTCCACCTCTTGGAACCGATCGGCATGTCCGTATCAGGCACGGGCTCGTCAGCGACGTAATCCCAGACATAGTCAATCGTTTCGGTCGCGCCCGATACCCTCATGCCGCCGTACATGCGGCAGATGTCACGCAATCCCGGCATCCCCTCTCCTCCTATCCTTCGGTCTTGTTCACGGCGGCGCGGCCTAGTTCAGCCTCAAGGTGTCCATTTCAGCCGCTGCACGTAGTCATAAGCTTCCTTGAGGCCGATGCCGAGGCGGGCACGGGCAAGCTTCATCGCATCAATTTCGCGGCCCTTTGCAAGAGTTGACCGAACATCCGCTTCGACCTGCTCAGCATCATTCCCCTCGCTTTTCGGGGTCAATTCTCTCTGCAAATCGGACAGCCAGATCGACGCATATTCGTTGCGCTCGTTCTCAGGCTTCTCCGAAAGGCGAGCGGTGATTTCGAATAGCCGCTCCAAGCTCGGGACTTTTGAGTAGTCGGGATAGACGAGCATCACTGCTTCTCCTGCGCCTTCGTCAGCTTCGGCTTGGTGGTCATGGGGGTGTCCTGGGGGTGGGGAGCTAGGTGGGCGACGCTCCAAACTTTTTCTTCAGGCGCTCATATTCGCTCCTGTCGCGAGCCTCGCGCTTGCAACGCTGCTCATTCTGGAAATCAAGCTCTGCCCTTCGCTGTTTTGCGCAGCGGTCCTCGTATTCTTAGTCAGTCTCGACGTGCTTCCCTTTGATGTAAAAGCTTCCGCCAGTGTCATAATCCCACTCCGATATAACTTCGACTGAGGGGCGGTCGGCCTCGCTCAACCCAGAAATCTTCGCCTCGACCATCGAAACGAAATCGGCCCACGTTCCCCGATACTCGTCGTTGTAGGACCAAACCTCGATTTCGGTCTCTCTTCTGCGGTCATCCATGACATCTCTCCGTCTCTGATTGACAGAATGCGCTATGTAGCTTAAAAGGTCAATGCGCTATATAGCGGAACGCGGGAAAAAGATGGCTCGGGCACTGACTTTGCCAGAACGGATGTTGGTCCACCTAGCCCAAGGGACAGGCGACCGGATCAAAGCTGTAATGAAGCCCGGCGAGGCTGCCGCTACGATGCGCGAGGCCCTGGAAAAGGAACTCCGCCGTCGTGAGCGCCCCCGCCGTCCCCCGCCCTCATCGTGAGGGGTGAGGGGCCGTCAGTTCACCGACGATGCGGCAAGACGCTTCGCCTTTTCCTCCGCCAAGATCCTCGCGGCATTGTCGATGCACTCGTCACAGATCGCGGTTTCGGGGTAGTTGCAGACCACCAGGAACACCTCTCTCTGGCTCTTGCCGCAGAAGGAGCAGTGGATGGGATCGGGCCTCTCCAGCAGCGCCCCCAGCGCTCCGGCGCCGGTCATGACTGCCCCGCAGGAGTGGCGTCAGAAGGAGGGGCTCCTAATGCTGCGAGCGCGGCGGCGTATTTTTTCGACAGCTTTACGCGGTCCTTCTCGGGCAGCAGCGCCAGCCGGGCCGGGTCAGCGTTGTCGCGGAGGTCGGCGAGCTTCACAGCAAGCACGTTCCCGCCCTGCCACGAGATATAGCTCAGGTACAGGGCATAGCTGCCGTCGCGGGCACGAGTCAGAAACGAGAGACCGGCAATCACGCCGCCGTCGAAACCTGCGTCTAGGATGCGGCGGAAATTCCATCCTGGGCAGTCCTCGACCACGTCATGAAGCGCAGCCAGAACCTTCGCGTCCTCGCCGTCGACCGCATCCACGACCCGCAGGACGTGCTCAATGTAGGGCCGGCCGGCCTTGTCGACCTGGCCAGCATGGGCCTCATGGGCGATTTCAAGCGCTCTGGCTAAGGTGCTCACGGCCGAGCCCCCTGCCCCGTTATCCGCCCCAAAAGGTGCGGGCCACGTTCCAGATACATCAAGCAGATCAAAGCGTCATGAAACGCCCTCACCTCACCGCAAGGCAATGATCTCGCTCGTCTATCGCTTACACTCTCCAGGGCACCACCCATTTTTTAAGCTCCTGTTTTAATGGAGTTTTCGGCTAGAACGCCCGCACTAGGTTTCTGGTGCGGGCGTTGTCCGTTCTTGGAACGTCCTTCTGCAACGAGGTGAGCAGCTTCCGTGGCAAGCCGCAGCTTGTCGGCACGCCGGGTGTAGTGGGTGGCCATTTTGGAGTCGCGCCACCCGTACATCGCCATGAGCTGCTTGTCCGTGGCGCCGTTCTCAGCGGCACGAGTCGCGCCGGCCTTCCTAAGCCCATGCGCCGATCCGGGGCAGCCCGAGGCACGGCAGACCTCGCCGAACCAGTTGCCGAAGCTCTCCTTCACGAACGGCATACCGCGTTCGGTGACGATGAGGGTCAGGTCTCCCACGCGAGCCGCAGCGATGGAGCGGGCGAGCGGTTCCAGCACCGGGACAATCACGTCTTCGTCAGTCTTTTCCGTTCGCATCACGATGACGTTCCCACGGATATGCTGACGGCCTAGGCGGACCGCGTCACCACGGCGCAAGCCAGTGTAGAGCAGGATATCGAAGGCGAGTCGCTCTCGCGTGCCGACTGGCCACCTGGCCTCAAAGCGTGCCACCTCATCCTCGGTCCATGTGTGAAACCCGAAGCGGTCGTTGCGACCCTTGAGCATGGTAACACCCTTGGTCGGGTCAACCTTGACGTGTTTGTACTCGACCGCCCAAGCGAACAGCCCACGCATGGCCTTGAGGAAGTTGTTGGCCGAATGCGGCGTTGCAGCGCGGTCCTCCCGGCCGTCGCGGATATCGTCGTCGGAGATGTCGGCTAGCTTGGCGTCGCCGGACACCGTCTCTACGGCCTTCAGGATGTTCTCGCGCTGTTTGCGGGTTGCCGGCGCCAGCGTTGCCCAGTCCGAGCTGCGGCGGTATCGGTCGATGGCCCAAGCCAGCGTATTGGTTTTCGGTGCGGCGCGAGTTCGGGTCGGTGCAGAACCAGAGAGTGCATCCCGGTACTCGGCCCAGAACTCTTTCGTGTCGTAGTCCGCCTTCAGACGGATTCTCGCTCCATGACCGCGACGGACGAACCACACGACCTTGTCGTGCCGTGTGATCTCGCGGTGAAGGAACGGCGGGCGCTTGCGGGGCATCAGAGCTTGATCCGCTTACGCGGTGCGCCGATCGGCAATGCCTCGGAAACGGGTGCAGCATCAGTCTCTATCGAGACGCCATCAGCGCGGGCGACGACACGAGCAATCGTCAGGCCGGCGGCCTGGGCGGCGCGGATGGCCCGAGCGACGTCAGCTTGTGTGACGACGGCAACTCGCCGAGCGGAAGTCTCAGCCCTCGCCATGCGGCTCCCCCTTTCTCTGGTTCGTGGTGGAGGGGCGGGCGGCGGACAGGGTATCCCTGCCGGCCTTTGTGACCACGCCAAAGCGGTCAATCATACCAGCACGGAGCAACGGCCAAGATCCTGCGAGGCCCATCATGCAATCTGGATGGTCTGGATCGCGAACGGTACGCCCGTCGAACTTATCGACATAGCACTCGTCCTTTCTCACCTCAATGATGACGCGTCCCGATGCTATCAAACGAAGGGCTGATAGAGGCCCCTCTTTGCTCATCGCGGCTTTACAGCGTGCGATATCGGGCTCGTTAGCTTCAGCCACGGTCCCCTCCCTCT
>CAZZZQ010000298.1:2773-5107 GCA_964658405.1 uncultured Sphingomonas sp. | reverse complement strand
GGAAGGGCCTCGCCGACCTGCTCGCAATCGTGAGTGGCGGTACGGCAACGATCCGCGAACCGGAGATGGTCACCCTGATCGTGGGAAGCCAATCGGTCGTCGGCGTCAGTACCTGTCTGGGACGCGATCTCCCTTTCTTCTTCGAGGTTACGCTCGCGCTGCCGACAGCGGCTCCCGCAGCCACCGAGATCAATCGCATGCAGGCTCAGCTACATTCCATCATTGACCTTGCTAAACCCGCACACACCCGGTACAAGCTAGACGTCATCTTTGTGCCCGAAACTTCTTCATTGAACTCAAAGCAGCAGACAGGAGCTTAAGGTATGCCATCACGCGTACGCAGCGGCTCCCGGCCGAATTACTTTACCGGCCAGTTGCTGGATCAACAGGATTTTCAGGATGAGCAAAGCTATCATCTCGCCCTGGAGCGAAACCATGGCGCAACGCTGCACACCTTCGGCATTCTCTCAGGCCTGGAATTGTTGCGCATCGATGACGTCACCGTCGCGATCTCACCAGGTGCGGCGCTCGACACGGACGGCTGTTCGCTTGTGCTTTCGGCAGCGCAGACCCTCCCGCTTCACCCCGCAAACGCCAACGCCACGAGCTTCATCACACTCAGTTACGCCGAGGAGTTTCAGGAGAGTGATGCTTCGACCGAGAATCCCGGAAGCTACATACGGCATGCGGAGCTCTGCGTCCTCAGCGAGGAGATCGAGGCCCCGAGGCCGGACAGCTCCGCGCTCCTGCTTGGACGGGTGCAGTTCACCGCCGGCAAAATTGCCGCAATTGACATCTCTATGCGGCCGCTCGCCGGGGCCCGGCTGGCGCCAGGTTCAGTCGGCGCCACCGAACTCGCAGCGTCCGCGATCACGCTTGCAAAACTGCGACCGGAGCTGCGCAGCGGATGGGTGCGGCTGGCCTTCAAACCGAGCAGCTTCGTAGAACCATCTAAAACCGCACAGGACTTCTACGTCGGCGTCACCAAAACCTATTGCGATCAGCGTGGCGCAAAGGGGACCATCTCGATTCCTGTCCCGATCATGGCCGACCGGCTCAAAACCTTTGTCATTGCCGGGGAGCGTAATACGGCAGGCCTGCAGCTGGAGCTCGATCGCTCCGGTTGGGACACGACGCACAACGTGCACGAAAAGACGACACTGCTCAGCACAACGGTCGCGCCGGCGACACCGTTCTACCAGACGTTCGCCATCAACAAACAGCTCGACCCGGCAAATCACTGTGTCGCCCTGTACGTGGAGGCTACGGGCGAAAGCAGCATCTCGCTCATCGCAGCAGAGTTTGAGTACTCACTTAAATCCTGATTCGCTTCGAAAACATGTCTTTGGACGTTCACAGGAGGTACAGCGTGCAGCTTGAAGGAATGGTGAAGGAACTCGTTCCGGGCTCGATCAGCCGGTTTATCGTCTCCGATGACAGCGGACAGCAGACGCGGGTCGAGATCTCTCAACCCCTGCCACCCGGCTTGAAAAATGGAGATCACGTGCTGGTCACGGGTCAAATGCCCTCCGACCCCCCGTTCTTGGCGACCTCTGTCGCGATCGTCAAGGCAAAGGCCAAAAAGCCCCTTTGGCCATGGCTCGCTGCTGCCGGTGCCTTGATCTTGGCGATCGGGGTGTTTCTCTTTCTGCATGCGCAGAACCATACCCTGACCGTACTGGCTGTGCAGGGCGCCCCGGCCGTGCCCCAGGCAAAGCTGGCGATCCATCTGCTGGATCAGGAAGGGATCGTGAAGATGATGGGTCAAACCGGTGCGAACGGAGAAGCTCACTTCAAAAACGTAGCCAACGGTTCATACATTCTGGAGTACCCGAATCCGACCGCAGCTTCGGTTCAGCCGATCGAGTGGAGCGGCTCAAAGAGTCCGCAATCAATCACGGTGACCTCGCCCTACACCTGGACGCTTCGCATCGGAAACTGCAACCAACCCGTCGGGCACGCCGCAGTCCAGGTCTCGGGAGACGGTCAGACACGAGAGAGCACAAGCGACTCCAACGGGTGGGTCAACTTTTACAACCTTCCGCTGGGAACCTATACCGCGCGCAGTGCAAGTATCGTCGGCGCTCCCACGACGTCCATCACGATCGATGGCACCACTGTAAATCAGCCGTCGCAGCTTGGCACAAGGACGCAGCCATGCCCGGGCTTCTTGCCCCCCATCATCATGAGGCCATCACCAGTTCTTCTTCAGGAGCTACGTCAACGACAACTCATGAAGGCGAAGTAACTCTCGAGATCGACAGGGCGGCCCTTATTAGGACCGGGCAGTGCTGCTCCGAACACGATTTGAAGGGTTCACGGACCGCGCAAGCG
>CAZZZQ010000298.1:0-2763 GCA_964658405.1 uncultured Sphingomonas sp. | reverse complement strand
CCGTGCTCTCTATCAATCGACATCTGGCTCACGCACGTTTTTACTGGGCTCCCAGGAAAGCCGCCCTCAATTCGAAATCGCAAAACGCCTCGGTTCCGCCCGCAGCCTGCGTCGACAGGGCTCCTGCACGATTGCCGAAGGCTGCACACTCAGCCGGCGGCACGCCTTGCAGGTAAAGATGGAGAAACCCGGCGTTGAAGCTGTCTCCCGCACCAATCGTATCGACAGGCGTCACCTCTACCGCTGCCACAATATCCCGCCGCGAACCCTGCTGAATCACGGCCCCGCGCGAGCCGCACTTCACCACGATCAGCGGTACGCGTTTGCTCAGAACATCCAGCGCCTCGTTGAGCGTTTCACGCTTCGCGATGCGCAGCAGCTCGTCTTCGTTTGGCAGCAGGAGGTCGATGTGATCGAGCAGCTCTTCAAGCACGCCCGCCCACTCATCGGCCGGGTCATCGTTGGTATCGAGCGAGATCGTCAGCCCCGCAGTCCGCAGCGTACGGAAGAGTTGAGGCAGACCAGCATGCAATCCCGTCTGCAGGAACAACGACGAGATGTGAAAATGCCGAGAAGCCGCAAGGTAGGAAAGATCGAGAGCTTCGATCGTCAACTTCGCCATCGCACCAGGGTACGTAAGAATGTGCCGCGTGCTGCCGTGATGCAGAAGCACCGTAACGCCCGTCGCGACATCGCTCCGTCGGTTGACCTGTGACACATCGACACCACTCTGCCCCAGCCGTGTGAGTGCAATCTGTCCCAGCTCATCGGATCCTACCTCGGACGCGAACCCGACCCGTGTTCCAAGCACCGCAAGATTATGCGCGAGGATCGATGAAGACCCACCTAAAGTCAGCGCAAAGGCGGACGCCAGCAGCTCGCGTTCGGTCGGCATGCTCACAGGCAGGCCGTAAAGGATGAGGTCGAGATTCGTCTCTCCTGCAAGCGTCAGATCAAAGCGTCGATGACCCTTTGCAGCTTCCACCTGGCGGGGCAACTCAATCTCGTTCATCGGGTATCAGCACCTCGCTGGCCTCTTGAAATAGGGTAAATGGAAAGCATCAAAAAACAGTACGCCTTTCGTTTATAGTTCTTTTGTGTCGTTCCGGAAGCCAACACCTTGATGAGACGAGGTCTACATGCCAGAGCAGGACAAATTTATCGCGATGGTCGAGGCAAAGGCGAGCGTCTCTCTCCCGCTCAGTGAATTCCTCCCGCGCTCCATGTTGGCAACTCCGGTACACCATATTCAGAGGCCCCGGTTCCCGGTCATCGACTATCACAATCACCTCGACGCGCAGGAGCCTTCACGTGTTCTCGAGATCATGGATCGATGCGGAATCGACCATGTCGTCAATATCACGATGAAGGTTGGTGACGAGGCCATTCGCCAACTGGAGCGTTACCGCGCCGTGGACGACAAACGCTTTTCAACCATCGGCTGGATGGATTGGAGCGGGGTCGAAGATGATGACTTTATCGCAAAGAGTCTGAAGCGGCTGGACCGGCTCGCGGATCACGGAATCGTAGGTTATAAGTTTTGGAAAGACCTTGGTCTGACGGTGCGAGACGCCTCCGGCAAGCTTCTTAGGGTCGACGACCCGCGCCTTGCCCCAATCTTCGAACGCGCCGGCGAACTGGGCCTCCCGGTCATGATGCACATCGGGGACCCTGAGGCCTTCTTCCTCCCGATTGACGCCCACAATGAGCGTTTCGAGGAGCTCGCAGCCCATCCCGACTGGAGCTTTTACGGTGCCGAGTTCGGCAAGAGCGAACTGCTCGATCAGCGAGATCGCGTCTTCAAACGTCATCCAAAGACAACCTTCGTTGCCGCGCATATCGCCGAGAATGGTGAAGACCTCGAACGCGTCACGCGCATGCTCGACGACAACCCTAACGTACTGGTCGACCTTAGCGCTCGCGCCTCCGAACTCGGCCGTCAGCCCTACGCAGCACGCCGTTTCTTTCTTCGTTTTGCCGACCGAATCGTCTTCGGCGCAGACCTCGTACCGGACGAAACCATGTACCGTCTCTATTACCGCTTTCTTGAAACTGCGGACGAATACTTCGAGTATCCAACTCACGCTTCCAGGCAGGGGCGGTGGAATATCTATGGCATGTTTCTGCCCGAAGACATCCTCTCCAAGGTCTACCGTGAGAACGCCTTAAAGCTCCTGGCCATGCCGAAGAAAAAGCTATAGGACGCAGCGTCAAACGCGGAGCGTGCATGGGAGTTTCATCTGACTTGGTATAAAACCGGGGAGATTCTCAAGACTGACAGGAGGAAGCTTCTTGTGTTCGTGGAGGGCTCGCACTATCGTTTGTTGTGTTTCAATTTATTTCTTTAGCTTTCGTATTACAAAGGAGTTCCCCAAGTGCCCAGCCTGTCCAGCTTCCTGACCCTGCCGCCGGAACAGCAGCAGGCACGAGGACTCGAATTCACACCACGCGAGATCGCGCAGCAGCCGGATACCTGGCACACCACCTTTAATATCTTTGAACAGCACAAGCCGCGCATCGTCAGCTTTCTTGAGTCGGCCGGCGTTCGGGCAGCATTGGAGTTGCGTCCTGCCGTCTTCCTTGTGGGCGCAGGCACCTCCGACTATATCGGCCATGCGCTCGCCCTTCTCCTGCGCGAGAAGTGGGGCTGCGAAGCCACCGCCATCGCCAGCACCGATCTGCTGATGAACATGGAGGACTACGTCGTTGCCGGAAAGCCCTACCTCTGGATCTCGTTCTCGCGATCGGGCAAGTCCCCCGAGG
>CAZZZQ010000297.1:0-5131 GCA_964658405.1 uncultured Sphingomonas sp. | reverse complement strand
GTACGTCCCACGGAGTAGTGTTTCCGCGTAAATCGATGGTTCAAGACGGCGTTTTGAACCATCGACTCAACTCTGGAGGCAAATACCATGACAATCCTCATCCTGATGTACAGCGCCTGGGCCGCACTTGCTGTCTTCTTCCTTGCACTCCTGGTCTACCGCAGCACGCTCAGCCGTTATGAAGAGGAAAAGCTCTTCCTTGACGGCCACGACGAGTCGGGTGAGCAGGTCCAGACCGAAATCATCCGCAAGATGACAATCACGGAGCCATTTCTCAACTTCCTCGGCACGGCAACAGGGCTGATGACGGCCAGTATCCTCGGCGTCTACGTCTACCGCGCGATTCTGGTGCTGCAGTCCTAACGTCAGCGTTCGCTGTCGAGATGAGCCATTGAATGTTTATCGTAGCGAGTGCCCGCGATCTGTGATGCGGGCACCGCAGCTTCCAGACGGCCGCGCTCTTCGGGGGTGAACCGGAGGGAGAGTGCCTCGACCGCCTCCTTCACCTGGGCCACGGTTCTGGCGCCGAGTAGAGGAACAATATCCTCGCCCTGTGCGGCGACCCACGCGATGGCCATCTGCGGAGCAGTGACGCCGCGATCCCCGGCGACCTCCTGGAGCGCGGTGACGAGGGCCTGGTTCTTGATGAGGTTTGTCCCGGTGAAGCGTGGGAGAAACTTGCGAAAGTCGCCCTTCGGCTGGGGCTGAGAGCCGCTGAGCAGTCCCCTCGACAGCACGCCATAGGCAGTCACGCCGACGCCGAGTTCGCGCAGGCCAGGCAGGATGGTCGCCTCGATCCCGCGGGTGGCGAGACCATACTCGATTTGAAGGTCGCAGATGGGGGAGACCGTGGTGGCCTTACGGACGGTTTCGACGCTCATCTCTGAGAGACCTATGTGGCGGACGTAGCCCTGTTTGACCATATCGGCAATAGCTCCGACGGTGTCCTCGATCGGCACGGTATCGTCGAGCCGCGCGGGGCGGTAGATGTCGACGTGGTCGACGCCGAGCTTGCTGAGGCTCTGAGCGAGGGCGTTCTTGACGGTGCTCGGGCGGCAGTCAGGCCCGAGCCACGTGCCGTTCGGGGCGCGCATCGCTCCGAATTTCACCGACAGCAGGACCTTCTCGCGCGTTGACGACGGCATCTCGGAGAGCGCGCGGCGGATGAGAAGCTCATTCTGCCCCATGCCGTAGAAGTCGCCGGTGTCGAGCAGGGTGACACCAAGATCGACGGCGGCGTGAATCGCACGGATGCTCTCAGCCTCGTCGCTCTCGCCGTAGAGCGCGGCCTTACCCATCCCCATGCAGCCGAGGGCAAGCGGAAACACTCGTGGTCCGGTGCTGCCGAGTTGCTTATCCTGAATACCTTCGATCGTCGTCGTCATTGAGCGGCCTCCGCATGCAATCGTAGCTGTGTGATGACAGAGCGGGGCTCGCTGCGACGAAGGGAATGTCGCTTTGAAATGCAGCCGTAAAAGCGGCAGAAAACGTTGATCCGGGCGGCGTCGATGAGGCCTCCTCAACGACCATGGGCTCCGCGAACGTCGCGAAGCCCAGGATCGTTACTTGTCGCTATGACGATTGCTAGAAGGTCAATCGACCTCCAAGCTGCACCAGGCGTGGGAAGCCGAGCGTGCCGGTGATCTGGCCTGCGGAGGAGCTGCCGATGGAGAGATTCGGACCGTTGAACTGGGGCGTGTTGAAGGCGTTCAGGGCCTCGGCGCGGAACTCGGCGTTGACGCGCTCGGTGACCTTGAAGTTCTTGTTGAGAGAAAGATCCGAGTTCAGGTAGCCAGGACCATAGCAGTTGCTCGTCCGGGCTGCGTTGCCGTAGCTGAACTTGGCAGTGGACGTATAAGCAGCCGGGTTGAAGTAGGGCTTTGCGCCGGTGCCCCCGAGGCGGTCTTCAGGAGAGCCGCTGTAGCAGGCGCTGACTCCGCCAACCATTGTTGGGCGCGTTGTGGTGTTGCCATACGCTGTGTTGACGTTGGTGGCCTGCGTGATCGGGAGGGGCGCGCCATCCTGAATAATCATGATGTCGTTGAAGCGCCAGCCGCCCACTGCAAGATCCATCCAGCGGTTCGCACCACCGAGGAATTGCTTGCCGTGGCCGAAGGGAAGCTCGTAGGTGAGAGCGATGGTGGTGCGCTTGGGAATGTCGTTGATCGAGCGCGAGTATTCAGACTTCAGGTTGTAGATGTCCTGCGGCCCGTTGTTGCCGGGGTTGAGGGTGCTGCTCGCGCCCCAGATGTTGTCCCAGTTTGAGGACCACGTGAAGGCCGCGAGAATGGTGAAGCCCTGGCTGAACCGCTTCTGCAGCTTCAGGTCGAGCGCGTTGTACTGGGTCTTACCAACGCTGACCGAATCAGTGATGGTCTGATACTGGGGGAAGGGCCGAATCGTCTGGTTATACGACTGGGTGCCCGTACCCCAGAAGCCGAGGCCGGCATACCTGTTGGCGACCTTGGTGTCCAGTGCGCTTCCAAGCGTGTAGTTGTTATCGGCAAGCTGGTTGAGGTTGAGGTTGTTCGGCTGGTTTCGTCCGTGTCCGCCGACATAGCCGATCTTCAACGCAAAGCCATATGGCAGCTCTCGCTGAATATCCGCCGAGTAGGAGTCGTAGAACGGAGCCTTACGATTCTGATCGATCACGGTGAGTGTGCTTCCGATGCTCGTGCTCAGGCCGAAGGAGTTTCCCGAAGCTGCTGTCGTAAGGTTCGGGAAGGGGTTGCTGAGGCTGATCGACGGAACGCCGCTCTGCGTGGGAATGCTGTTGGTCAGGACATAACCAGGCGCGTACGCAGCGGAGCCGCTGTATACGAAGGGCTGATAGAACAGACCGTAGCCTCCGCGAACAACCGTCTTGTCGTCAATCGCGTACGCAAAGCCTGCACGCGGGGAGTACTTGTTCGTGGTGGTTCCGGTGGTCGTCTTGTAGCCATTCTGGCCGGCGAACTCCACACCGCCCTTTGTCGGAACTGACCCGCCAAAGGCGTTGAAGGTCGCGTTCTGATCGAAGCCTACGGAGTAGTGGTTGTTGCGCTCGTTTACGCCCGGCTCATGCTCGTACCGAATGCCAAGGTTGAGGGTGAGCTTCGGCATGACGCGCCAGTCATCCTGGAAGTAGACCGAGTTGTATTGCGTGGTGATGGCCAGCTTTGCGGGGATGATCAGCGATCCGGTGGTCGGGTAGCCGAGCAGCATGTCTGCAGCCGTAGCACCGCTCGAAGAGGTCGAGGTGCTGCTTGCCGTCAGCGTGTTGTCAAAGGTGAAGGCACCATCCGTGCTGCTGAGGCTGGTAAAGGTCAGGCTGATCGCCCGGAAGACGTAGCCGGCCTTGAGGGTGTGCTTCCCAAGGCTCTTCGAAACTCCGGTGACGAAGTTTCGCGAGAAGTAGACCGCGGGACCGGAGTTCGAGGTTCCCTGGCTGGAGAGCCCGGCGTCACCCGTGATGGCGGGGAAGCCCGTCTTCGAAAGGGCCGAGAGATAGTTGGTTGGGAAACCGAGCGCGGCCTGGTTGAAGCCCCTGCTGATGTCCTGGGTGTCGTTCGGGAAGCGGTTGAAGCCGAAGCCCGCAGTAACGACTGTCGTGGGATTGACGGTGATCGTGTTCTGGATTCCGAACGCATCGACCTTGCGATAGAGCAGGTACGACGATGAGCTTCCCGGGAGCGTACCCAGCGAGTTGCCGCCCGGCTCCTTGCTGCCGTAGTGCATGTAGTAGAAGTCCGAGGCCCACTTGCTGCCGAACTGGTGATCAAGCTTGCCTACGAACTCATCTGCACGATCGCCCAGCGTGTCCTGGCCGGTGTAGTTCGGTGTGCCGTAGGTGGTCGTCGGGCTGTTCGCCGCGGGGTAGAAGCCGAGGATGGCGTAGCCGACCGGATTGATGCGGCTTGCAGGAATGATGTTGTTCGGGAAGGGAGTTCTGGCTGCGGCAGGAGAGAGCGGGTCATAGATGCAGCGTCCGGAGACGCAGACGCCGTTCGTGACCGTGCCGATGTCCGAAAAGTTGCCGGCCGTACCGATTGAAGTTCCGCGCTGCAGGCTCGTTGGAACGATGTAGGAGTTCGAAGCGGTGAGAGGTGAACGCTGGCGATAACCTTCCTCGGTGAGCCAGAAGAAGGTCTTGTCCTTGCCGCCGAGGATCTTAGGCAGCGGGATGGGTCCGCCGATCGCGCCGACGTAGCTGTAGAACTCCGCCGCGCCACGCGGTGTTGTGGGCTGCGTCACACCGTTGATCGTCGAAGGCGTCCGGTTGTTGAAATAAAGGTTCGCGCCCCAGTTGGTCTGGCGAGTCTCACCCTGCAGGACGCCGTGCAGCGTCGTCGAGCCGGAGTGGAGGGTGGTGTTGAACATGCCGCCGCTGGTGCGGCCGATCTCAGCGTCGTAGGTATTCGCCTGGACCTTGACCTCCTGCACCGCTTCGATGGAGGGGATGATGACGGCGCGGTTGCTGAAGTCGGTAATCGGGATGCCGTCTACGGAGTAGTTGTTCGAGCTGATCGGAGCGCCGGCGATCGAGATGGTGGACGAACCGCTCTGGTCTTGGAAGCGGACGAAGCGGGGGTCGCCGACTGCGGTCACGTTGTTATCAAGCTTCGAGAAGAGGAAGGGGTTGCGTCCGGGATTCGGGAGATTCTGCAGCTTCTGCGAGTCAATCAGCTGTCCGTTGTAGGAGGTTCCGCTGTTGACGAGGGGCTCGGAGGCGGTCACCTCAATGGTCTGGCTGGCGGAGCCGATCGTGAGCGTGATGTCGACCGGGATGGTGTTGCCAGAGTCGACCACGATGCCTGCGTGGACCAGCTTGCTGAAGCCGTCCGTTACAGCGGTGACCGTGTAGTTGCCGGGATCGACCGCACTGAAGGCATACTCACCGGAGTTGTTGCTGGTCGTCGTGCGCGTGATGTGGGTCGCCTCTGAGGTGAGTTCAACCTGGGCCTTGGCGATCGTGGCTCCCTGGGCGTCAGCGACGATGCCGCGGATTGCACCATAGTTCGATTGGGCATACGCAGCGCCGCTCACAGCGAGAATTGCGAACAGGAGAACCATGTAGGACATTCTTTTACGCAGCATCACTCGGTAATCCTCCAGTGTCTGACCAACATTGCAGTGATAGACACACGTCGGC
>CAZZZQ010000296.1:0-5136 GCA_964658405.1 uncultured Sphingomonas sp. | reverse complement strand
GGTGGCGAGTACAAGGTTTACTTCTCCATCCTTCTCGACACGCCAGCCGTCAGCACACGCACCTGGAACGGCTCGGACCTCTCAGCGAAGACCAGCGCGATGACCGAGACGGCTCAACCGCTCGGAGCCACCTTTGACTTCGCCACGCATGCCGGACAGGTCGTTCAGGCCAAGGTGGCGATCTCGTTCATCAGTACGGCGCAGGCCAGGGCCACGCTCGCCGAGGAGACACCCGGCTGGCACTTCGACGCTGTTCGCAAGACGTCGGATGACCAATGGAACCAGGCGCTCTCGAAGATCCAGCTCAAGGGCGCGACCGACTCCAAACGCACGCAGATCTATACCGCGATGTACCACACGATGCTGATGCCGGCAGACCGGACCGGCGAGAACCCGGGCTGGCAGTCCACCGAGCCCTACTACGACGACTACTACGCGGTGTGGGATACGTATCGCAGCTCCGGTCCGCTGCTGACCCTGATCGCGCCGGATCGGCAGCGTGACCTAATCCGCTCGCTTGTCGACATCTACCGGCACACCGGCTACATGCCGGACGCGCGCAGCGGCAACGATAACGGCCGAACCCAGGGTGGCTCCAACTCGAACGTCGTCGTCGCCGATGCATGGGTCAAGGGCCTGAAAGGGATCGACTACAACACGGCGTTCGAGGCCATGCTGAAGGATGCCTCCGTGCCCCCTGCGAACGCCCAGAAGGAGGGTCGCGGCGGCATCCTTGACTACAACAGCAAGGGCTTCGTCACGCTGGCCGACGAGCGCTCCGGGTCCCGCACCGTCGAGTATGCGTACGACGACTACGCGATCGCTGAAGTCGCCTGCGGACTTGGCAAGGACGCCCAGGCAAAGCTCTTCGCCGCCCGCTCCGATAACTGGCAGAATCTCTGGGACAAGAACCTCGCCGCCGAGGGATTCACCGGCTTTCTGCGCCCGCGCAATCCTGACGGCAGCTGGGCGGCACCGAATCTGCTGACGCGCGGAACGTGGCCGGACTTCTTCTACGAGGGGGACCTCTGGACCTACTCGCTCTATGCGCCGCACGATGTGCGCAGCGTGATCGCAAAGACCGGTGGCAACAAGGCGTTTGTCGCACGGCTCGACAATATCTTTGGCCGCCAGCACTTCGACGTTTCGAATGAGCCCGGCTTTCTGATTCCCGTCCTCTATAACTGGGCCGGCAGGCCGGATCGCACCGCCGAGGTGGTCAGCCTTCTGCTTGAAAAGTGGTTCAGCGATCAACGCAGCGGCATCCCCGGCAACGATGACTCGGGTGCCATGTCCAGCTGGTTCATCTTCCACTCGCTTGGAATCTATCCCAACGCCGGGCAGGACCTCTACCTGATCGGCACCCCGACCTTCCCCGAGGCCACGCTGCAACTCGCCCCCGGCAAGACCTTCCGCATCGTCGCGAAGAATCTCGATCCTGAGCACATCAACCGTTTCGTACAGTCGGCAACCCTGAACGGTGAGCCGCTGGATCAATCGTGGTTTCGCCACGGCCAGATCGCCCATGGAGGAACGCTCGTCCTCACCATGGGGTCTGCGCCGACCGCGTGGGGAACGACGAATCCTCCGCCGAGCCTCTCGGACGCCCACTCCCCGCTCTGCGCGCAGGCGCAGGTCGAGCCGCCCTTCAAGGCCAATGTTCCCGACTCCACGCCGACCATCACCAGCCTCGCCCGAGGCACTGTCCGTATGAACCAGATCCAGGTCGTCGGGACGCACAACAGCTATCACGCCGGGATTGCACCAAGCGAGAGCAAGCTGCTGCAGGAGAAGAATCCAAAGGCTTATGCCGCGCTCGAATACACGCATCCCTCCCTCACGCAGCAGCTTGACGGCGGCGTGCGCCAGATTGAGCTGGACGTCTTCGCCGACAGCAAAGGAGGGCGCTACGCTCACCCCTCCGGCCCTGCGGCTGTCGCTGCATCGGGTCTGCCGGCCGATCCGCCATTCGATCCGAACGGCCTGATGGACAAGCCCGGCTTCAAGGTGATGCACGTGCAGGACATCGACTATCGAAGCCGCTGCCAGCCCTTCGTCGCCTGTCTCAACGAGGTCAGGACGTGGTCGCATGCGCACCCGGGCCACATCCCGCTCTTCATCCTGATCGAGACCAAGCAGGACACGCCCAGGGGGATCAAGCTGACCGCGCCCGAGCCCTTTACTGCCGCCACCTTCGACGCGCTCGACGCCGAGATCCGCTCAGTCTTCACGCCGTCCGAGATGGTCACGCCCGACCAGGTACGTGGCAGTTTCAAAACGCTTGAAGAGGCGGTCCTCGCCGACAACTGGCCGTCCCTTGAGAGCGCCCGTGGCAAGGTCGTCTTCCTGATGGACCAGAGCAAGGTCAGCCCGGTGTACCTCGAGAATCATCCAGCCCTCAGGGGGCGCGTGATCTTTACAAACTCCGTTCCCGGCCAGCCGGACGCCGCATTTCTTGAGCGCAACGAAGGTCCCGCAGGCGAGATCGCGGCCCTGGTACGGCAGGGATACCTGGTCCGGACGCGAACCGACGCAGACACAAAAGAGGCCCGCACGAACGACACCGCGCATCGGGATGCCGCGATTGCAAGTGGCGCACAGATCCTCAGCACCGACTATCCGGCAGCCGAGCCTGCGCCCTGGCCCGGGCACTTCTCAGTAGAGCTTCCGGGCGGGGTCCGCGTGGCGCGGTGCAATCCAGCGAACGCGCCGGCCGCCTGCAGTGATCAGCAGGTCGACAGAGAGCACGAGTAGGCATCCTTCTGGCTAGTGTTTCGGGAGCCGCCTGATTGCGTCGCGCGCGAGCAGGACACTGCCGATGCCTTCGATATAGACGGGCGTCTGCTCGCTGGCGTCGATCGCAAGATCCTCTTCACGTTCAATCCAGACGATGCGCCCGCTCTGCAGCCATCCAGCGCTTGCGTAGCGCTCGGAGGTCCTGGTCTTGAAGGCGTCTGCATACGACAGATCTTTGATGAGGATGCATTGAAGGTTCTGCTTAACTGCTCTGTCCATGACAACTTCCTTTATTTCTGGCCCGTGCCTTGCAGTGTGTTGAAGCGCCTCCTGCAGATGAGCCTGCGGTCGCAGCCTTACTCAACGATGTTTTCCATCAGGACGGAGTTTGGAACGGTCACAATCTTCCCGTCGCGCTCCACCGTGGTTCCGACTGAGTTCACGGCGACGACCTTGCCCTGAACCCCCTGGACATCAATCTCTCGCCCCTCCGGGAAGTGGTCCCGGATGAAGGCACCGGCGAGGATGTTCCCAACGACCGCTTTACTGCCGGTTCCAAAGGCCAGCGCGGAGGCGATGCCGATCGAGAGGAGGATGACCGCGAAGATCACCGTCAGAATAGCCGTCTGCACCCCAAGCTGAGCGAGCGTGATGATGATGACAATCAGCGAGAGGAAGTAGCGGGCAACGGCTCCGAGGGCTCCGGCATATTCAAGCCCCGCAGCCTTTGCCGAGCGGGTGACTGAGGCGGCGATCAGCCTGGCGAACGAGAGGCCGAGGATCAGGATCAACGCCGCCGCCAGCACGCTCGGGATAAATCCGAGCAGGCGAGCGACCACCGCAGACATATAGCTGAGCCTCAGGGCCTCCGTCAGGGGCTCCAGCATCAGCAGAAGGATGAGCCAGAATGCGAAGCCGCTGACCATCCGCGACAGCGGAATGTCGATGCCGATATCCGCAAGCGTGCGGGTCAGGCCTCGCTTCTCGGCGACGATGTCGAGTCTCAACGAACGGAAGACGCGGTCAATCAGGCGGGAGATCAGGAGTGCAAGGCCCCAGCCGATCAGCAGGATAAGGATTGCACTGAACAGATTGGGCAGGAACTCGATCGTCCGCTGGAGCGACGATAAAAGCGTGGACCGTACGATGGCTGAAAAGGTCTGGAAAAAGTGATTCATGGTCTCCCTTCCTTACTGTTCTGAATTGAGCGTCTGTATCGCCGGGCTTGTTCCTCATCAGGGGGTGCTATAGGAATCCTTGCACGCTTGAAGAGCAACTTCAGGAAGGTGTTCAAAACAATCCAGAAGCCGTAAAACTGGCGCTCAAGGACGAAGCGCGTTCCCTGCAGGATGCCCGCGCGGGTGCGAAACCGGTCGAGCGTATCCGGAGGCGCTTCAAGATGCAGTCCTTGAAACCCCTCTGGAGCGGAATCAAGCTTCTCGTTCGGCTCTTCGTTCATAGAGACTCCCTGTACTTATTCTTGAACAACTCCCGTGCCCGCAGCAGCCGCATCTTGACGGCACTTGCACCGAGGCCGAGGATCTTAGCCATCTCGTCGACCTCGAGCTCGGTGATGTACTTCATGACCAGCACGGTACGATCCCCTTCGCTGAGCTGGTCAAGCACCCGCTGAGCGCGGCCGCCCTTCTGCGCTGGCAACGTCCGGGGATCGGGTGGATCAATGAGAATTTCTTCACTCTTACCTGACAGACGCTTCTTCGTTGCGATCGCATTCAAACAGTGGTTGTAGACGACTCGATAGAGCCAAGTGGAGAAGGCGGACCGGCCGTCGAAGCTGTGGATGCTGACGAAGAGCTTGATAAGGACCTCCTGCAGCAGGTCCTCAGCATCTGCAGGGTCCCCCGACAGGCGATAGCAGAGGGTGTAGATCTTGCTTTGATACGCACGTACGAGCTCCTCAAAGGCATCATGTCGGCGCGGCAACTCACGTTTGCAGCGGGCCACCAACGCTAGATCTTCCTGGGGTGACCTCATAAAAGGGGGTACCGTCGAGCCGAATTCCGTCGTGCGGACAGACTACGCGCATCGTCGTGAAGCACCCGCGCTGCTCCCTTCGTAGACCGTTCGTAGTCCGGGTCCGCTCCATCACACTTCTATAGACAAGCGGAGCCGTACTTCAAGTCACAATTATTTTCTTCTTTTGTGACTTCTGACCAGCTTTTGTTTGTCTCAGGGTCGTGACAGATCGGGAACATGTCGATCTGCCTTGATTTGAGAACGAGCAGGTAGAAAGGAAATGCGATGAAAAAGACCCTGGTAGCGTGTGCAGCCGTCGGATTTGTAGTGTGGCTGCTGGTCCGTGATCAGTCAGCGCTAGGCTGGGCAGCCAGGAAGAAGCTCTCCGGGACATGGGACGAGCTGGCCGGACGTGGCAAGCGT
>CAZZZQ010000295.1:0-5146 GCA_964658405.1 uncultured Sphingomonas sp. | reverse complement strand
AGCCCCCTATCTCAAGCGTTACTGGAAGAGCCTTGCCTGGGGCGCGGTCGCGACGATTCTCTACAATGTGCTGAAAGTTTTGCTGCCACTCGTCATCGGCCACGCGATCGATGACATGCAGCACGGCCTGACCCAGCAGAAGATCATGCATCACGCCCTGCGGCTGCTTGCCATCGCGGTCCTCTCGGCGATCTTCCTCTACATCACCCGCCAGGTCATCATCGGAGCGTCGCGCGAGATCGAGTTCGATCTGCGCAACGACCTCTTTGCGAATCTTGAGCGCCAGCCGGCCAGTTTTTACCATACGCACCGGACCGGCGACATTATGGCCCGGACGACGAACGACCTGAACGCGGTCCGCCAGTTGCTCGGGCCGGCGATCATGTACTCGGCGAACACCATCGTCTTTACCGCCGCCGCGCTGCCTTTCATGTATCGGATCAGTCCGCGGCTGACCTTCTTCGCCTTCGTTCCGCTGCCACTGGCGTCGGTCCTGGTTCAGTACTTCGGCAACCGGATCCACACGCGCTTCGAGCGGATCCAGGCAATGTTCTCGGATATCTCGGCTAAAGCGCAGGAGAACTTCTCCGGCGCTCGCCTGATCCGCGCCTTTGCGCAGGAGGAGGCCGAGATCGCCTCCTTCGAGACCGCAAACAAGGAGTACATCCGGCGCAGCCTGCACCTGGTTCGCCTGATGGCGATGCTCTGGCCGACCCTCGAGTTCGTCCTCGGCATGTCGCTGATGATTACGCTGCTCGTGGGAGGCCACGAGGTGGTCGCTCACCACATCACGGTCGGCCAGTTCACCTCGTTCAACGTGTACATGGTCCAGCTGACTTGGCCGATGATCGCCGTCGGCTGGGTTGTCAACCTCTTCCAGCGCGGGACAGCCTCGGTCGTTCGCATCGACGAACTGCTGAAGCAGAAGCCGGAGATCGCGGATCACGATCTCGACCCGAAGGTCGCCGGCATGCCCCTCAGCGGTGCACTGGAGTTCCGCAACCTGACCTTCTCCTATGCGGAGGGCCCACCGGTCCTGCACAACATCAACCTGAGCGTTCCAGCCGGAAGCAGCCTCGCAATCGTTGGTCCGACGGGCTCAGGCAAATCGACGCTGGTAGGCCTGATTCCCCGGCTGCATGATGCCGCCCCGGGAGACGTGCTGCTCGACGGTCAGCCGATCCGAAGCTACAGCCTCGCGCAGCTTCGGAACAACATCGGCTTCGTCCCGCAGGAGACCTTCCTCTTTTCCGATACGATCCGCCAGAACATCGCCTTTGGCCGCCCCACGGCGACGGAGGAAGAGGTCGAGGATGCGGCTTCGGTCGCGCACATCCGGACCGAGATCCTGGAGTTCCCCAAGGGCTTCGATACCATGGTCGGCGAACGCGGCGTGACGCTGTCGGGCGGTCAGAAGCAGCGGTCCGCCATTGCGCGTGCCGTCATTCGCGATCCGCGCATCCTGATCCTCGACGATGCGCTGGCCAGCGTCGACACCTACACCGAGGAGCAGATCCTTTCCGGTCTGCGTCGCGTCATGCAGGGCCGGACCACGATCCTGATCTCGCACCGCATCTCGACAGCACGGAACGCCGACCAGATCGCTGTCCTTGTCGAGGGCCGGATCGCGGAGCTTGGAACGCATGAAGAGCTGCTCGCGAACGATGGCTACTACACGAGCCTCTTCGAGAAGCAGCGTCTCGAGGAAGAGCTCTCCGTCGCGCAGTAATCAGGGAGCGATCAGGCCGACCAGCGTGAACCGCCTGCCTGCTCTGATACAGCCTCGGCCGCTCTCATCGGCAGGAATTTCTCCTCCCGGGTGCGCAGCTCGCGTGGCAGAATCTTTCCGGTTGCCGGATCCTTCGCTACGACAATCCACGCGTCGCGGACGTTCCTGATGTAGCCCAGCACCTCTTCGAACTGCTCCTTCGAGGCGTAGTGCGAGGCCTCAAGCGTCAGCGTAAACATAGCAGTGTAAAAGTCCGTCAGCGCCGTTGCCGCGCTGCCCCCGACATCCGGCCGGAGCCGTGCCTGCAGGTACATCAGGATATCGATCACCTTTTTGACGGCGACGCGCCGGCCCGGCGTGTCGTCCTCGTCGACACACTGCATCGCCCTGTGCAGGAAGCGGATCGCGCCGTTGTAGAGGGCGACGACCAGTTCGCCCCCGCTCGCTCCCTCCAACGCATGCTGCTGATAGCTGGATTCGCTCATACACCTATCCCTTTGTGTTGTAGCCGGTGGAGGCCGAGTAGATCTCGTTGATCTCGTCGAGCTGCGCTGGAATGGACTGGAGAATTTCATTTGCCGTGTTGAGCTCGGCGGTCAGCGACGTCTTCTGAGCGGCGAGCAGGACGTCTTCATTGGTGATGTTGGTGTTCAGGTTCGTCTCGACCGTACTGTTCTGCTGCAGCGCGAGGTAGATGGCGCCCGACGGGGCCTGCGTTCCCAGGTTGTTCAGGGCCGCCGTAAAGGTCTGGCCGAAGCTGCCGGTGTCCTGAAAGAAGCCGGTGATATCCGCATAGCTTGTCCCGAGCGCCGTGCTGAGCGCATCCGTGTCGAGGGTCAGTGTGCCGTCTGTCCCGACCGAGATCCCAAGCTGCGTGATGCTGTTGATGGTCCCGCTCTTGGAACCCGAGAAGAGCCCACTGGTGATCGCGCCCTGGATGCTGGCGAGCGCAGGACTACCGTAAAGCGGTTCGGCGGCGCCGGTCGAGTCGTTCCCCTCCTGGGTTGTGATGTCCTTGATGACAGCGTTGTACGCGGTCACGAAGGCCGCCACCGCGGTCGAGACGTCCGCCGTATCGTTCGTGATCTCAACCTGGATCTGCGTGTTGGCATCCTTCGCGATCAGCTGGAAGGTCACGCCCGGGATCGCGCCGGTCACGGTGTTCGAAGCACTGGTGAGAGCGATGCCGTCGACGACAAGGCTTGCATCGGCACCGGTGTTGCCGGTGTTGATCCCGATTGACGTTCCCGTCGTTGAGTCGGTCAGGGCGCTATTGACCGTCATCTGTCCGGCAGCGCCGCCGGTCGTGCTCACAAGCGAGAGCCTGGAACCCGCCGTATCTGTGATGACGGATGCGGTCACGCCAATTGCAGCCGAGTTGATGGCAGTGGCCAGCGTTGCAAGCGTGTCGCCATCCGCCGCTACGGCAGTACCGTTGATCGTCAGCGTCCCGGAGAGGATATCGGCAGCGGTCGTGATGGTGTCGGTGTACTCGGACGAGGTCTCGGCGAGCGAGTTGACGACGACCGTATGACTTCCCGCAGTCGCCGCCGAGGTCGCACCCGTCAGCTCCAGCAGGCTGGTATCGGAGCTCGCACCCTCCTTCTCAGAGAGCACGCCGGTAAAGTCCGTCAGCGCCTGCATCGCCGTTGTGAGCGTCGAAAGGTCTGTGCCCAGCGAGGTAAAGACTGTGTCCTGCGCCTTCAGCGCCGCAAGCTGCGTGGTCCAGGGGGTTTCGATCGCGGATTCGGAGGCCTGAATCGCAGTCACGGTGGTCGCAACGTCAAACCCGGTGCCGCTGGTCGCCGATCCAAAACTTAGTCCAACTGTGCTCATCGCGTGGCTCCTTCTGGTGTTCGCGAGCTTGCACTCTGCCTGCCAAAGAGAGGTGCGAAGAGATTAGAGGATCTTCATCAGAGGCTGTCCGACTGAAGCGAATGCGGCGGCCGGGCATGCAGCCCCGGCCGCCGAACTCGATCGCTTTACTGCAGCAGCTTCAGAACCTCCTGCTGGACGGTGTTGGCCTGGGCGAGTGCGGCAATACCAGTCTGGCTGAGCACCTCGTACTTTGCGAGGTTGCTGGTGGCCTGGCCGTAGTCGGTCGAGAGAATGTTGCTCGAGGCCGAGGTAAGGTTTACGTTCTCGGTCGATGCAACGCTCGACGCGGCCGTGAGCTGGTTGACGTTTGCACCGATCGAAGCGCGCTGGTTAGCGACATTGGCGATCGCAGTGGTGACATCAGTCAGGGCCGCTGCAGCACCGGTCGTCAGGTCGTCTGCCGAGAGGTCGACACCGCCAGAGGTTCCAACCGTGGTCTCTCCGACCGAAGCGCTGGTGAGCGTACCGACGGTTTCGGTGTAGGTGTTGGTTCCGCTGGTTGTTCCGTCCGTGGTCACGATGCTGACTGCGGTTGCAGAGAAGACCGCCGTACCGTTGTAGTTGGTCGAGCTTCCAATCTTCCCGATCTCGGTCAGGATGGACTGGAACTCGTTGTTGGCTGCGCTCAGCTGCGCGGTGTTCAGCGTGCCGTTCGATGCCTCGGTAGCCAGCGTGGTGGCACGATCGAGAAGGCTGGTCACCTGCGAGAGGGCTCCGTCTGCTGTCTGGAGGAGGCCGATTCCCTGCTGTGCATTCTGCGAGGACTGCGTCAGTGCAGCCTCGTTGCCCTGCAGACCGCTGGCGACTGCGAGACCGGCAGCGTCGTCCGAACCGCTGTTGATGCGCGTACCAGAGGAGAGCTGGTTCAGGGTCGACTGCAGACTGGCCTGCGTGTTGTTGAGGTTATTCTGCGCGTAGATGGCTGCGATGTTATTAAGGACGCCCAAGGACATATGATTCCGCTCCTGTACCGCTCGATTGAGTTACCGCAGCGCCTGTCCCGGTGACCTCGCTCTGGAACTGCCACTCATACCTCTCCGTGGCGTTTCTTCAAGTTTGGCGGCGGAAGGCTCCGCGTTCCCACACATCATCGGCATGGTCGCAGGACGCATTAGCTGCGAATCGATCGAGAGCGGCGAAGGCAGCATTCGTGCAAAAACGCTCACGAATCCTACCCCTCAAGCCGATACAGCGCCTGGAGGTCCCGTGCACTGCGGGCATTATTCCGCCTTGACGCCGAGCAGCTTTACGATCACCTTCCTACTGGGCTGACTGGAGAACTGGGCAGATACGATCCGCTGCCATCGGCCCAGGTCCAGCCCACTGTGCGGGGTGACTTCTATACTGGCATGGTGCCGGTCAGCTTCCAAGATGCATGCCCCAACTCCAGGCCTCTGAGGTACCGATGACGCTGTATGTAGCGACCAGTAATCCCGGAAAGCTGCGCGACTTCGCCGTAGCTGCCGGCCAGGCGATGCAGATCGCACCCCTCCCCGGACTCGCCTCCATCCCGCCGCCCCAAGAGGATGCCGACACCTT
>CAZZZQ010000294.1:0-5155 GCA_964658405.1 uncultured Sphingomonas sp. | reverse complement strand
CGTGCGAGGGAGCGATTAGGATGTCGTATGCCGCGCCGGACGTCCCTGCTTGCCGTGATCGTCACGACCCTGTTCTGGGCGGTTCGCCCCTGTCTGGCGCAGCAGTACGGCGTCCGTCCCGATGGGCGTCCCGTGCCGTCGCTTGGGGGAGCCGGGACAAAGGCGGTGGCGCTCTTCTTCGTGGCCACGGACTGCCCGATCTCGAACCGAACCTTCCCCGAGATGAAGCGCCTGCGGGAGCAGTTTACGGCCCGCGGGATCCGCTTCTGGTACGTCTACCCGAACGCAGGCGAGACCTCGGCACAGATCCAACAGCACCAGGCAGCCTTCGATGCGGGTGGCGAGGCACTGCTCGACCCCTCGGAGGCCCTGGTCAGGATGACCGGAGCGCACGTAACGCCGGAGCTTGCCGTGCTTATCCCGGGCGGCGATGGAGGCATAGGTCGGAGGGTCTACGTCGGGCGGATCGACGACCGCTATCTACGGATCGGTCAGGAGCGCCCGCAGGCGACCGAGCACTTCGGCGACCGCGTCCTGACAGAGGTTTTGAACGGCACGCCGGTCGAAGCGGCAACCGGACTTCCGGTCGGGTGCGCCATCATCAGCCATGCGGCAGGCAGTTCACGATGAGTCTCCGTCCAGCGCTTGCAGCAGGCCTCTCGGTTGGTGTGATTAGCCTTGTTGCGTTCCATGTACAGAGGACCCCGGTCGTTCGCGCCGCGCCTGCACCCGTAACCTGGCGGCGGCAGATCGCTCCGCTGGTCTACAGGTACTGCACAGGCTGCCACCATGCCGGCGGCTCCGGCCCATTCGCCCTCATGAGCTACGCCGATGCCAAACGATGGGGCGGTGTCATGGAGACCGTGACTGCGAGCCGCTACATGCCGCCGTGGCTCCCTGAGCCGGGCCACGGCAGCTTCGAGGGGGACCGGCGGCTCTCGGACGATCAGATCAGCCTCGTCAAGGCGTGGGTCGAGGGCGGGATGCCGGAGGGTGAAGGCAGCGCTCCGGCCGCCCCGGTCTACGGCAGCGACTGGCAGCTCGGGCCGCCCGATCTGGTAGTCGAGATGGATGCCCCGCTCGAGGTCCCGGCTGGCGGGACGGACCTGTTCGAGAACTTCATCATGCCGGTTTCGCTGAAGGGGACGCACTGGGTGCGGGCGATGGAGATCAAGCCGGGCTCTCCGCAGGTGGTCCACCACGCAAACGTGATCGTCGACCGGACCGCATCGCTGCGGCGCGCGCATCCGGCCGACTGGAAGCGGGGCATCCCGGGGATGGACATCATGGTCGACTCCGGCGAGAGCTTCGACCCGGACAGCCACTTCCTCTTCTGGAAGCCGGATTCGACCGCGCTGGTCGAGCCGGAGGGGATGCCGTGGCGGCTCGACGCCGGCAACGACCTGGTCCTCAACATGCACCTGAAGCCGACCGGCAAGGTCGAGAGCGTTCGCGCGCGGATCGGGCTCTACTTCACCGACCAACCCGCCCGCGAGCACCCGATGCTGGTGCAGCTGGAGCATGATGCGGCGCTGGATATCCCTGCAGATAACGCAGCCTTCGTGATCGAAGACAGCCTGACCCTGCCTGTTGCGGTCGAGGTGCTGGGGATCTATCCGCATGCCCACTATCTCGGCAAGCGCATGGAGGGATGGGCGACGCTGCCAAACGGCGAGCGTCGATGGCTCGTGCTGATTAAGGACTGGGATATCGATCGGCAGTCCGTCTATCGATTTGCCAAGCCCATCGCGCTGCCACGTGGGAGCGTTGTGCACATGCGGTACACCTATGACAACTGTGCCGGGAACGCCCATAATCCGAACTCGCCGCCAATCCGCGTCCACTCCGGCAACCGGTCGGTCGACGAGATGGGCCACATGTGGCTGCAGGTTCTGCCACGGCCCGCAAAGGGTGACAAGGCCGATGGACGGATGGCGCTGCAAAACGCGTGGATGGAGAATCGGTTGCATAAGGATCCGCACGACGACGTCGCGCTCTACAACCTGGCGTCGCTCTCGATGATGCAGGGGGAGGGCGCGCGCGCAGTTGACCTCTACCGAAGAGCGCTGGAGCGGCGGCCGGGTGACGTTCGAACGATGACCTCGATCGGCTCTGCGCTCGAGGCCAGTGGCGACTGGCAGGCGGCGCGAGAGCAGTACCGGGCCGCCATCGCAAAGGACCCGGATTACGCTGATGCGACCTTCAACCTTGCCGGGATTGACCTGCGCCACGATGCACTGCCGGAGGCGGAGCAGCTGCTTCGCGGTCTAATCGCCGCCCATCCCGAGGACGCCGAGGCCCGCGCAGAGCTGGGGAGCGCACTCCTGGCGGAGGACCGGCCAGCCGAGGCAAAAGTGGCGTTCGAGCAGGCGCTTACCTCCGCGCCGGACAATGTCGAGGCGCTCTATGGGCTTGCCCGGATCGACGTAGAAGCCGGGAAGCTAAAGGAGGCCGAGCCGCTTCTGCTGCACATGCTGGCGATCCGGAACGACAAGGACGGGCAGCGGCTGCTGGCGATGACCTATGCGGGAGAGGGCGAGGCGGAGAAGGCCCTCGTGCCACTGCAGGCCTGGCAGCAGCTCGCTCCGGCCGACCCGGAGCCACACCGCGCACTGGCACAGGTCTACGGCCAGCTAACGAAGCGGACCGAGGCGATCGCGGAACAGGAGATCGTCGTCAGGCTGGCCCCGGGAAGTGCAGGCGACTGGAACGACCTTGGCGTGATGGAGGCGCAGGCCGGGGACCGAGCCGCAGCGCGCCGCGACCTGCAGCATGCTCTCCAGATCGAGCCGGGAAACGCCGCCGCACAGGCGAACCTGAAAAGGTTCTGACGGACGAGTGGCCTTTGCGCCCGGCTGGGCTTATACTGCGCTCATGGCGCGGTCCGACCGACCTGGAGCGCCATTCGAGTGAGGTGTGTCTTCAGTGAAACCCTGAATGGCAGTACGCTCGGCATCTCTGGCGGAGCTCCACCCGGTCGCAATCCGGGCAGCATCTCCGGCGGACCACCCGGCAGGGTGCGTGAGTGGCGTGCCGTCTCACTGGTCCTGCACAGTTCGCGCCGTGCGCTGCATACGGCTGGCCGCGGGCTCCTCGATGATCTTGTAACCACCTTCTTTCCTGCAGAATGCAGGGCGTGTGACGGGCCCCTCCTCCGTGCCGGCGTCACCCCTGTCTGCGACCTCTGCCTCGCCCGCATCACCCCCCAAACGATGCTTGTCTGTGCCTGCTGCGGCGAATCGCTCGGCATCGACAACGTGCGCTTTTCGAGCCAGTTTCACGCGGAGGAGGCCTCCCGCTGCACGTTCTGCCGGCTCGCTCCTCCGATGTTTGAGCGCGCGGTTGCCTATGAGGTTTACCAGGATGAGCTGCGGACCATGGTGCGTCTGCTCAAGTACGAACGAATGCGAAGTGTCGCGGGAGACCTCGGGGGGCACCTCGCGACGGCGATCCGGACACTGCAGCTTGAAGGTGATGTGACGCTGATCGCCGTCCCACTCTTCCCCGCGAAGGAGCGTCAGCGTGGATACAACCAGGCGGTGCTGCTGGCCGACGCTGCGGTCCGCTCTCTTGGGAAGCAGAACGGCTTGCAGCTGCGGGCTGAACACGGCGCGCTTCGACGTACGCGCGATACGGAGAGCCAGTACGGGCTGACGCCGCGGGCGCGCCGGCTGAATCTGCGCGGAGCGTTTGTGGCAGCGGACGTCACAGCCCTGACGGGCAGGACGGTTCTGCTGATCGATGACATTTACACGACGGGAGCGACGGCGCGGGAGTGTGCGCGGATTCTTCGGCGTGCAGGAGCAGAACGGGTGTTCGTGGCCACGCTGGCACGGGCGCAGTCGGAGCGGGTGGCGATGTGGGACGGTGCCTGACAGAGCGTACGACAGGTAAGGCAGACAGGCGCAGTGAAACGTAGGCGAAACCGGAGGGTGTCAAGGATGCAATCGGGGAAGATGCGGAAGCAAAGACTGAGTCAGAAGAGCCACAACACGCACAGCAGCGGCCGCGTGATGACGGAGCTGGATGTTCGCGTGGGCGTCTTCCGTCAGCCGGCGATGCAGACGCCGGTGCTGGTGCTGAATGCAAGCTATGAGCCTATCAATATATGCGGCGCTCGCCGGGCCTTGGTCCTCGTGCTGAAAGGCGTCGCCCGGACAGAAGAGGAGCAGGGTGCGATCCTCCATGCGGCCCGGATGCGTGTGGCCATGCCGAGCGTGATTCGCCTGCTGGACTACCGCCGCATTCCGCACCAGACGCGTGCGCTGAGCCGCAAGAATATCCTGCTGCGCGATCGGAACTGCTGCCAGTACTGCAGCGTCGTCCTGACGGCGGGAGAGCTGACGCTCGACCATGTCATTCCGCGTTCACGCGGAGGCCTGTCGACGTGGGAGAATCTGGTCGCGTGCTGTCACGACTGCAACCGCCGCAAGGGCAACCAGATGCTGCATGAGCTGACGGAGATGAAGCTGCAGCGCGAGCCGCGTCCCTTCAGTCTGCACACCTCGCGGCACATCATGCGCATGATTGGAAGCGCCGATCCCAGCTGGCGACGGTACCTCTACTTCGAGTCCGATACGGCTGCCTGAACTGATTAGGGGCCGCCGAATGGCCGTCTTCCTGGAGGACGGCCATTCGGTTACCAGGGTACTAAAGTCACGGTTCAATTCAACCCGAACGAGTGAATGTGGTACTTTCGCCTGAGGAGACCACCTGAATGGCCCGGAGCGAGAACTATCAGTGCGATGTGTGCGGTAACCAGAAGGGCGACAGCGAACTGTGGTGGATAGCGTGGGTCGACTGCTTCGAAGGCATCAGCCCCGGCGATGACCAGCCGCTGATCAAGCTGACCCGCTGGCAGACCCGCCAGGCCCACGAGGACGGGGTAAAGCACCTGTGCGGTGCGCGGTGCGCGGGAACCCTGCTCGACCGGTGGATGACGGCGCAGCACGAGAATCCCGAAGCGCACTGCGAGACACCGCTTTAGGGTAGGAGTCGCTACACGGGGCTTACGTGGAACTGGTCTCTGGCTCTCAAGGGAAGCCAGTATGCGAGCCACCTCCCGCAATCTTCAATGTTCAAAATTGGCCTCCAGAGATCGCTACTTCGGCGGTGGTGTGGCCTTCGGCTGGTCGCCCTTGTTGGTGATGTCTTC
>CAZZZQ010000293.1:0-5157 GCA_964658405.1 uncultured Sphingomonas sp. | reverse complement strand
GGGCCGGCGACGAAGCCCTGCAGCACGCGGAACGCGATCAGCATCGGCAGCGACAGCATCGACGAGGTCGCCTGCGGGAGAAAAAGAATGGCGAGGCAGGCAAGCATCGTCAGTGCGCCGCGAATCGCTGAGAATGTCCAGTACTCGTGAAAAGCTTTCATGGGGTATCTCCTCATGAACGAGTCTGGGCTGATGAGCCGGGGAAGTCTGTGATGCCGGACAGCCATCCTTGTGACGGCTGTCACATCGCCGGTCTAGAGCGCCAGCAGTCCGAGGAGGTCCGGCGCAAGGATCAGCATCGAGACGCCCTGCATCTGGATCAGCTTCTCCCGCTTGAAGCGGCTGAGCGTACGCGTGATCGTCTCACGCGAGCTCCCGACCAGGCTCGCGAGCTCCTCATGGGTCAGGGTCATGGGAAACCGCATCTCGCGGCTGCCACACGCCGCAGCGGACTTGCCCCATTCAAGAAGGACCGAGGCCAGCCGGGCGGCAGCCGAGCCGGAGAGCGCAAGCCGGCGCGCGTCGAAGAAGGCAGCCTTATAGTCCTC
Source organism: uncultured Sphingomonas sp. (assembly GCA_964658405.1). GTDB lineage: Bacteria > Acidobacteriota > Terriglobia > Terriglobales > Acidobacteriaceae > Edaphobacter. Next base: position 4,609 of record CAZZZQ010000293.1, on the reverse strand, counting down.
CGAGAGCAGTCGTGCAGAGTTCAGGCTGACCGCGCCGTGCCGCGCAAGAAAGGCGAGAAAGTCTTCGCGGCGGATGCTTTTGATCTGAGCCGCAGAGAGCGTCTCCGCCGTCACCTCGTAGCGCGAACCGGAGATCACCGCGCTCAAGCCGAGCACATCGCCCGGCATGGCAATCTTCAGAAGCAGCGTCTTTCCGTCTTTCGAGGTGCAGGAGAGCTTCACCTGGCCGGTGCACAGGACGTAGACGCTGCCCGGCAGACTGTCCTCTTGGAAGAGGATGGCACCCTTTGGCAGTGTCGCCTCGACACCGATCCGGACATATTCTTCGAGCGCGCCGGAGTCAAGATTGCAGAACATCCGCAAGGAGCGGAGGTCGCAGGTCCTGCAGTCGCGAAGGGTGTGGTTGAGCTGGGGCGTTATCACCGAGTGGCCTCGAAGCACAGCGCCGGCACTGGCTTTGAATTGACTATATACCGGTGCGATCGGGCCCGCGGACGGCACTGGATAGAATGAAGAGGCATGGCGACACGTGTCTGTTCCTTTTCGAAGATCAACCTGGGTTTGGCGATCGGGCCGGTGCGCACCGATGGCTTTCACGCCCTGACGACGATGTACCAGACGCTTGATCTGCATGACTTCGTGACCGTCAGCGCAAGCCGGTCCGCGACCACCAGCCTCTCCCTGACGACGAACCACATTCACGTCCCGACCGACGGGCGCAACACCGCCTGGAAGATGGTTGAGCGGTGCCTCGATCGCCTCGGCGTCCCCGCTGAAGTGACGATCCATATCGAGAAGAACCTGCCGGTCCAGGGCGGCATGGGAGCCGGATCGGCAAATGCGGCCGCAGCCCTGCTCGGCCTGGAGCGGGAGCTCGGGCTGGCGCTCGACGGAGTGCAGCGGCTGGAGTTGGCCGCCGAAGTCGGCTCCGACGTCCCGCTCTTCCTGATTGGTGGCTCGGTTCTAGGCCTCAGCCGCGGCGAGCAGGTTGTCCCACTGCCTGATCTGGCCGCGATTCCGTGCGTCATCGCTATTCCGGAGATCGGGGTATCGACCCCGGCCGCCTTCCGCGAGTGGGACGCCCGCGCTGCAGCGGATTCGTTGACCTCAGTAACAAAGACTGATAGGCTCAAAGAGTTGAGTCTGGCTTACTCATCTTTGTCTGCGAAGACTGGACTGATTGAGCCTGACGCCTCCGGTATTGTTCGCACCGACCTCCCACAGCGGGACCTTGGCAACAAACAAGGAAGTTCTGATCTTAATCAGAGCGGCGTGTTGAGCAGTCTGGCCGAGAATACCCTTCTCGCGCTTGTCCGCACCGGGATTGGAAGCGGCCTTCAGAATGACTTTGAAGAGGTCGTCTTTCCTCAGTATCCCTCTCTGCGTGAAACCAAGCGTCAATTGATGGGTAGTGATTCGGGTAGCCCCGCCTTATACGCGGCGCTTTCGGGTTCAGGTTCGGCATTGTTTGGACTTTATCGGTCCACAACGGATGCACGGGCAGCTCAACAGCGCGTTCAGGCGTCGGGAGTACGGGCATTGCTTACAGCAACCTTGCCTCGATCCGATTACTGGCGCAGAATGTTCGCAGGGTGATTTTCCGAAGCGTAAGGCTTGCGGTTCATCATTGGGCGATCGACTAACGGTAGGTCCAGAGCCTTTGAAGCTCTTTGTCTAGGTTCGAATCCTAGTCGCCCAACCAACAAGTCGACGCCACATCTCTCGAGATCTGCGACTGCAACTTAGGGTTCTTTAGCGGCAGCAACCTGCCGTGGAAGTTGAATGGGTTTTGACGCCGTGCGAGAACACCGCCGGCGGTGAAGCAAGAAGTTTGAAGTACCGTTGTCTTACTTTCGTAAAGAAGTACCGGGGCAAAACAAGGCCCCGGCGAGACAAAGCAGCAGGAGCTACCGAGGCCAACCAGCCAAGAGGGTTTCACGTGAACAAGCAAGACACGACTGCGGTAACTTCCCCTATTTCAGGTCAGGCTGGTGAGGCCGAAACAATCTCCCAGCCTGGACCATCGCAAGGTTTTACGACCAGGGTCGCCCCGGAGAAGAAGCGCTCCGGGCGGCTGAGCGACGATAAACGTTTCAAGATTTTCAGCGGATCTGCCAACGTTGCGTTGAGCGAGGAGATCTGCCGGTTCGTCGGTGTGCCGCTGGGCGAGACCCGGCTGCAGAGATTCTCTGACGGCGAAGTTCATTTTCAACTGCTGGAGAACGTTCGCGGTGCGGACGTTTTTCTCGTGCAGCCCACCTGCTTTCCGGTGGATCAGCATCTTGTAGAGCTGCTGATCATGATGGACGCACTCAAACGTGCCTCCGCCGGCCGGATTACGGTGGTGATTCCGTACTACGGGTATGCGCGTCAGGATCGCAAAGATCGGCCGCGTGTAGCCATTACTTCGAAGCTGGTGGCAGATCTGCTCACCACGGCCGGCGCAAACCGTGCCCTGCTGGTGGATCTGCACGCGGCACAGATTCAAGGGTTCTTCAATATTCCGGTCGATCACCTCTTCGCCAGCCCGGTGCTGGTGAGCTACTTCCGGGACCTGAATCTTCCGAATCTGACCGTGGTCTCACCGGACGCAGGAGGCGTGGAACGCGCGCGCTTCTTCGCAAAGAAGCTCGATGTTCCGCTGGCGATCGTCGACAAGCGCCGGACGGACATCAACGTCACCGAGGTGATGAATGTGATCGGCGATGTACGCGGCCGCACATGCCTCATCCTCGACGACATCATCGACACGGCGGGAACGCTCGTGAAGACGGTGGATGCACTGCTTGCACAGGGCGCCGGCAAAGTTTACGCGTGCGCCTCACATCCGGTGCTTTCAGGGCCGGCAGTCGAGCGTATCGCGGCATCACGGCTGGAGCAGTTGGTCGTGACGAATACCATTCCACTGCGCGAAGATGCTCAGGGTGTGGCGAAGATCAAGGTGCTCTCGATTGCCGGCCTTCTGGGTCGTGCCATTGAAAGCATCCATATGGAGACCAGCGTCAGTACGCTGTTCAACTAGGAGCTGGCTTTTAGCCGTCGGCCTCCGAGGTTCAGCTCCTCCTGGCAACAGGGCGAGTGCAGTTGCAGGATGCAGGACAAAATTCGCGGCAACGCCGCAAAGGGAGCGAAGCGCTCAGCAAGAAGCTAGAGGCTAATAGCTAAGAGCTGGTCCTTCGTGCCCGAAAGGAAACAACATCATGGCAGCAACCACCACCCCTTCAATCGTCGCAACGCCCCGTGAGGGCAAGTTCAACAAGAACGCAGCTCGCCGCGTTCGCGTTGCCGGCCTGATTCCCGCTGTCGTATACGGCGCCGGTCAGGAAGCTGTTGCAGTCACGGTCGATCCCCGCGCCATCACGAAGATCCTTCACTCTGAGTCGGGCCATAACACCATCTTCGATCTCGACGTCACCGGTGCTTCGCTGGTCAAGGCGATGATCGTCGACTGGCAGAATGAGCCCATCAAGGGCAAGCTGCTGCACATCGACCTCAAGCGCATTGCGATGGACAAGATGATGCGCGTCTCCGTGCCAATTCAGCTCGTCGGTATTCCGGTTGGCGTCAAGAATCAGGGCGGCGTTCTCGAGCATGTCCTCCGCGAGGTCGAGGTCGAGTGCCTCCCGACCGATATCCCGAGCCACCTCGACGTCGACGTCTCGAACCTCGAGATGAACGGCGCGATCCACATCTCGGATCTCCCGCACTCGGGCAGCATCAAGTTCCTTGGCGAAGAGGATGCGACGGTCGCACACGTCACGACCATCAAGGAAGAGGAGGTTGCCGCGGATGCGGTTGCCGCCTCCCCGACCGAGCCTGAGGTTGCCAAGAAGGGCAAGACCGATGCTGCTGCCGCACCGGCAGCGGATGCAAAGGCAAAGAAGTAACGAACGGATGAATCTGACGCCGGGGCCAGCGTGTCCCGGCGTCAGCGCAGGAAGGAAAGCGCGTTGTGAAGCTGATCGTCGGTCTGGGCAATCCTGGTATCGAATATCAATTCACACCGCACAACGCCGGATTTCTGGCGGTGGATCGGATCGCGGACGAGTGCGGTGTGGTGCTTTCGAATCGCCGGGGCAGGGCGCTTACGGCGAGGGCAAGCCTTGCAGGACAGGATGTTCTGCTCGTCAAGCCTGAGACCTTCATGAATCTCAGCGGGCTTTCAGTAGCCGCCCTGGTTCGGGAGTTTGAGATTGAACGGCCGTCCGAGGACATCATCGTCCTCTACGACGAGCTGGCAATCCCGTTGGGCACGATTCGCATCCGCGAGCGTGGATCGGCGGGCGGGCACAACGGGGTGAAGTCGATCTCCGGCGCGCTTGGTACGGAAGAATGGCTGCGTATCCGGATCGGGGTTGGAAAACCAGCCCTGGCCGATGGCCGGGAGGTCAAGGCGGGCGGCAAGGACTACTTGCTTTCGCCGATGCGCAAACCGGAGCTGATGGTGCTGGATGAGGTTCTCGACCGTGCACGAAGCGCAGTCGAAGTAGTTCTGACCAAAGGGGTCGGGGCTGCCATGAACGAGTTCAATCAGAAACCGGCGCCGGGCAGCACAGAGTAAGCGCTTGAGTTGAGTTGGGAAGTAAGACGCAGGATCTCCAGACCGTAC
>CAZZZQ010000292.1:0-5159 GCA_964658405.1 uncultured Sphingomonas sp. | reverse complement strand
ACCGGTGCAGAGCCTTGCATGGAAGGCTTTTCTCTGACGAAGTGAATCGGTGGGCTGTGGACTCTCCGCATGCCAGGGGCCGGCAGGCTTTGGGCGCTCCCCATTGCTGTTCGTCGTTCCCGGGCAGGGTCTATTTCTTTTCTTCAGGGGCTTCGATGATGTAGTCGAACTTTCCGGGCTGGACGAGGAAGAAGAGGCAGTCTGTCTCGGACAGGCACTCGGTGACGTGCGCCTCCTCGCCACGCTGGAACCAGTAGGACCCGGCAGGCAGCGGGACAGCCTCCTCGCCGACCGGGTGGTTGGATCCGATGCCCTCGACGACTGCGGCAAAGTAGTCTTCGGTGTGGGTGTGGACCGCACTTTTGAAGCCCGCCGGCATGCGCACAAACGTTCCGTGGCGGCCGTTCTGGAAGTCGCCATAGGCTGGTCCGGCCCGGAGTTCGCCCTTCGCCGTTTTGACGCCGGTTTGAACGAAGATGATCTCACTGGCCGGGATGCTGACCGAGGGGCCTTCGTGCACGATGTTCGTCTTCGCCGATGCTGCTGTCGATTCTGGTGTGCTCATCTCAAGATCCTCCGTGCGTCCACTGACGCCTCACTGAAGATACTGTACCGAGCATTCGGTAAAATAGGTGAATAGATTTCCTGTTTTCGTTTCTTTCAGGTCGAGAGGAGCTTCCCGGCATGCGGAACGGTGTTCTCCTGGGCGAAGTGGAAGAATCTAGGGCCTCATAATGCAGTTGGCTGTCCCTCTCCTAAAAGAATAGGCTTGACATCATTCATGTCGAGCCCTAGTCTCCTATTTGTTTAGGAGAGCTGGATGGTTGGTCGACGAAAGGGTGTTACTTCGCTCACTCCCCTCGAACTGCAGATCATGCAGATTCTCTGGCGCACGGGTTCCTGCACGGTGCAGCAGGTTCAGCAAGGTCTGGCGGCAGAGAACGAGCTCGCGTACAACACGGTGCAGACCATGCTGAACGTTCTTACGCGCAAAGGGCGAGTCGGTCGAATGCTTGACGGACGAGCCTACGTGTACAGCGCGGTCGATTCAAAGGAGAGCGTCGTCGGCCAGGCGGTGCGTGACTTTGTGCAGCGCGTCTTCGGCGGATCGTCCGAGGACCTGGTGATGAGCCTGATCAAGAATCGCCAGGTGGATCTCAAACAGATCGCTGATCTGGGGCAACGATATCTGGCTGACGAAGAGGATGAGCGCCATGAATAGTCTTTCGGGTCTGGTGGCTTCGTACCTGGTCAACTCCCTGTGGGAGGTTGCGCTGATCGCGGGTGCGGGATGGATGACGAGCAGGGCGGTGAGGCGGCTTGGTCCGGCAGCGGAGCATGCGTACTGGGTGTTCAGCCTGATCGTCGCGTTGCTGACCCCAATGTTTTCGATCGTTGGAAGCCTCATCGCCGGCCTGCACCTTTCCTCCGTGTTGGGCGGCAGCGCCTCGGTGATCCTGATGACCGGGCAGCGCGGAGTTATGCCGCACAGTCTGTCGACGCAACTCGGCCGCATAGCCCTGCCATTGACCCTGCTCTATGCGGCTCTGATCGTCTTTGCAACAGGCCGATTGATCGTCTCCCTGTACAACACGCTCCAGCTTCTCCGGGCCACCGCGCCGATCGTGCTGAGGGCGGAGCAGCAGGAGGCGTGGTGTCGCTGTCAGCAATCGTTCGGTCTGACCGAGGTCAGCCTGCGGAGCTGTGAGGGCATCTCCGGGCCGGTCACGCTGGGGATCTTCCGGTCAGTTCTGCTCATGCCTGCACGCTTCTTCAGTGAGTGCGCGACCGAAGATCTGTTTGCCGCGCTCGCACACGAGTGCGCGCATATCAGGCGCCGTGACTTCCAGAAGAATCTTTTCTATGAGTTGCTGAGCTTGCCGCTCGCCCTCCATCCCGGCATGTGGTTGATCAAGTCGCGGATCACACGGACACGCGAGCTTATCTGCGACCGGATGGCGACTGCGACCCTGATCGACTCACGCCAGTACACACGGTCGTTGCTCCGACTTGCCGCGATGGTCTTCGCATCGACGCGGCGCCCGCTCTTGAACGCCATCGGAATCTTCGATGCCAACATTCTTGAGGAGCGACTCGCGATGATCAGGACCACGCAACGAATCCCGAACTCTTTTACGAAGTATGGCGTTCTAACCCCGGCGGTTCTCATGCTGCTTTGCGTGGCTGGGGGTGGTGCGACCATGGCGATCGCGGTTGAACCACAGAGCACAGCGCAGGCCGGTAGCGGCCCGGTCTACAACATTGGAAAGGATGTCAGTGTACCGACCTTGATCTTTTCGAAAGACCCGGAGTATCCCGAGAGCGCACGCAAGGGCGAGGGCGTTCAGGGTGGATCCTGCATTGTTGCGCTGACGGTTGATACCTCCGGCACGCCGCGGAACGTCCATATCACGCGCACGCTCGCCAAAGAATTCGATGCCAACGCCATCAAGGCCGTAGAGCAGTATCGCTTCAAACCAGCTGTGCGCGCCGGACAACCGGTCAGCGCAGCACTGACCGTTGAGGTCAACTACCAGAGGTTCTAAGCGAGTCAAACCTTCATGTCGAAACCGCAGATCCTTCATCGCCAAGGCATTGTCATGCTGAGCGACGTCGGAGGACCTGCGGTTTCTGTTTAGCTGAAGCCGAGCGTAGGATGCGGGACGTAGGGCTCTTCCAAGGCCTTCACGTCTTCGGGGGTCAGCTTGATCGAGAGGGCGCGGACTGCGTCTTCGAGATGGCCCGGCTTGCTTGCGCCTACGATCGGTGCGGTGATGACGGGCTTGGTCAGCATCCATGCAAGGGAGACCGATGCCTGCGGGACGCCGAGCTTGCCGGCGATCTCGGCGACGCGATCGACTACGGCCTTGTCCGAGTCTTCGGTCTGCGAGTACATGGTGTTGCCGAACTTGTCGGTTTCGGAGCGGCTTGTGCTCTCGGACTTCCACGGTCGGGTCAGGCGACCGCGTGCCAGCGGGCTCCACGGAATGACGCCGATTCCCTGGTCTTCGCACAGGCCCATCATCTCGCGCTCTTCCTCGCGATAGAGCAGGTTGTAGTGGTTCTGCATGGAGACGAAGCGGGTCCAGCCGTGCTTTTCGGCGAGATAGAGCGCCTTCGAAAACTGCCACGCAAACATGGACGATGCGCCGATGTAGCGGACCTTGCCGGCCTTCACGACATCGTGCAGTGCCTCAAGGGTCTCCTCGATCGGCGTCTCCGGGTCCCAGCGGTGGATCTGGTAGAGGTCAACGTAGTCCGTGCCGAGACGACGGAGGCTCTCGTCAAGCTCATGCAGGATTGCTTTTCTCGAGAGACCTTTACCGTTCGGCTCATCCCGCATCATGCCGTGAACCTTGGTCGCGATGACGACCGACTCGCGCTTGACGTTGGCCTTCAGGAAGCGTCCCAGGACCTCTTCACTGGCACCGCTCGAGTACACGTTCGCGGTGTCGAAGAAGTCGATGCCGAGATCGAGCGCCTGCTTCAGAAAGGGCTGGCTCTGCTCCTCGTTGAGCGTCCATGCGTGCCGCCCCGCACCCGGGTTGCTGCCGGTCGCCGGCTCGCCGTAGGTCATACAGCCAAGGCAGATGCGCGATACCTTCAGGCCGGTCTTTCCAAGATTGACATACTCCATTGCTGTACTCTCCTGCCCCATTCGATGCAGGGTGAACCGCATCGGATGGGGCGGCGGGAGAAGTACTTACTGCTTCGGCAGCTCCATCAGAAGGCCGCCGCTGCCGGTCTGCACCGTCGGCAGGGCACCGTTCCAGCGCTCGATCAGGGCCTTCTGGTTCTCGATCTTGCGGAGCTCGAGCAGCTGCGGGGTCAGCGAGGTCTGGCGGATCTTGTTGGCCTCCGCCTCGCCGTTGGCGCGGGTTACGGCAGCCTTGGCCTCGCCGTCCGCCTCGGCGACGGTTTTGGCGGCCTCGGCCTGGGTCTTCGCCAGCTCGTTGCGTGCGCGCTCCGCATCCTGGATCGCCTGCGCCTTGCCGGTGATCGCCGTTGCGATGACGGTGGGGACACGCGGTGCGCCGATGAAGCCGAACTGCTGGATCTGCACGCCGACCGGCTCCATCTTCTGCTGGATGAGCGCCTGCACCCTGGTCAGAAACTCGGCCTTCTGCTCGCCGTAGATCTGCTCGATGCTGTAGGTCGATGCGACCTCGTTAAGACTGTTGCGCACGACGTCGCGCAGAATGCCGTGCGTGAACATCGACAGGTCGCTGAGCCGGTACTTCACGTAGAAGTCCGGCACACGGCGGGGATCGATCGCGTAGGACAGCGACACGTCCGCATAGATCTCCATTCCCTCCTTCGAGTTGAAGCTCATCGCCTCATCCACGGCGCGGCCCTCGTTCGTGTCATGCGTCCACTTGACGGTCTGGACGAAGGTCGGGAACTCGATGATCTGCGACCGCAGCGGGCTGTAGAAGACCCAGCCGGTACGGATCGGGATCTCTGCCGGTCCGCGCTGCGAGCCGCTCAGCACGACCTCGACGCCCTCATAGCCGGCGCCGATCCGCGTCACCGCGACGACGTCGTTGAAGAAGACGATCGCCACGATCAGCAGCACCACGCCGATCGCAATCCGCTTCAGCAGCTTCGCGATATAGCGCTGCTGCGCGTCCTCACCCCGACCACTGCCGGGGTTCATCACTTCATTGAATAACGTCATCTCCGCCTCCAAATGGTACGAAACGCAACCAAGCCACCCGCTGCCAGACAGAGCAGCAGGCACACGCCGGCGAAGACGGTCAGATTACTGGGGAGATTCAAGAGGTGGAACGCCGTCACCATGCCCTCATAGAGGAGCAGCGTGACTACGACAGATACAAGCGACTTCCAAAACTGCTTCACAGGTCCCTGGCCATTCGTTCGCGGCCCAACAACCAAGAGCAATGATATTCCTATTTGAAACGTTTTACTATCTGAATCGGAGCACGCTTTTGTCGCAACTACTGCGTACTTAAGTACCGCATCGCGGGCGAGAATCTTCGCTGAACAGCCCCCGTTGGTCTCGTGTGCTGTTCTCCGGACCTGTGCTGTTCAGCACTCTCCCGACGGTCTGGAGACTCCCGTGGAGGTTCACCCGGCAGACCATCCCGCCCTGACCCTGAAGCAGTTCTTCGTGCACATGGGCATCGTCGACGGCACCG
>CAZZZQ010000291.1:0-5162 GCA_964658405.1 uncultured Sphingomonas sp. | reverse complement strand
CACCCCCTTCCAAGTCCCACGACTTAATGCAGATGGTGGTCTTCCCAACACCTGGCAGCTTATTGCCGCAGGGTGGGGCTTTGCTCTGCTGGATCCAGCAAGTATTCAGGCTGACGACGGGGCAGGACTCACGCGCGGCATCATCGGCCTCGTCAACAAGGGCCAGCCTCGGAAGCCGGAGGACTGGGGTGCGCTACGGGCCTGGGGCTGGGGTGCGGGACAGGCTCTCGACTATCTACAGACTGACCCTGCCATCGATGCGAAACACGTTGGCATCGAGGGTGTCTCCCGATATGGCAAAGCGGCACTCGTCACCATGGCCTTCGATCAACGCTTTGCGATGGGTCTCATCGGCTCGTCGGGCAAAGGCGGGGCGACTCCCCTGCGACGGAACTTTGGCGAGGCCGTCGAGAGTCTTACCGGCGGCGAATCTTACTGGATGGGCGGGAACTTCCTTCGATACGGCGCCTCCGAGGCGGCCTTCGGCGCGAGGACCTCGGGCGATATACCCGTTGATTCGAATGAACTCATCGCCCTTTGTGCGCCTCGACTGGTCTTTATCAGCTATGGCGTACCGGAGAAGGGAGACGCCAAGTGGCTCGACCAGAGAGGCAGTTTTATGGCGACCGTTGATGCAGGCCGCGTCTTCACGCTCCTCGGCGCACGTGGCCTGAGGGTGGACGGAAGCTACCAGTCAGCCGTAATGCCCCCCGTCAATACAGGCCTGTTGGAGGGCCAGCTTGCGTGGCGTCAGCATGACGGAGGCCACACCGATGAGCCGAACATGAAGTATTTCATCGAGTGGGCGGACCAGTTCACTGGTCATAAACCTCCGCAGTAGAGGGACGAATGCAATGAGACTATTTACACTGATTCCGGCTGAGGAAAGCCAGGGCTTCGCTTCAGGCTGTAGAATTCTGGTGCCGTTGGAAACGATTCCAGGCTTCCGATGATTGATCCGTACTTGACCTATTCAGGAGTTCACCTTTGCGTATTACACCCTTCCTTGCAGTTGGCGCAATCTGGCTCAGCGCCGGACCGTTCCTTCACCCAGCCGGCGCACAGATGTTCGAGTCCGAGCACACCCAGAAGGCTGCGATCAGCTTCACACCTGAAGAGAATAAGGTTCTGGAGCGACTGGACTCCCTGCAGACGCTGCCCAGCGGCTCCTGGCGATTCCACTCCGGCGATGTAGCCCACGGTGAATCACCATCGCTCGATGATTCAAGCTGGGAGAAGGTCGAGCCAAAGTCGCAGGCCGGCAAGGAAGCGGTCTGGTATCGCCGCACCATCGAGATTCCTAAGACCCTGAACGGCTACGACCTGACCGGCGCAGAGATCAGCTTCCGCTTTCGCGCCGATGCAAACGGCCCGATGCCGGAGATCCTCTACTTCAATGGACGCCGCGTTGCTTTGGGCGATGATCTTGAGCAGGTTCAGCTCTTCAGCGACGCCAAGCCCGGGGAAAAAGTCCTCGTAGCCGTGAAACTCCTGCAGACGGTCGACATCAAGAAGTTCAACAGCGTTGAGATGAAGATCACCTTCGCTGCGAATCGTCCGAACCCCGAGGATCTACGGCGCGAGTTCGTGTCTGCTGCAGTGCTCGTCCCGTCCCTCGCACCGACCTCCACGACGGATCGCAAGACGCTGACCGCAGCGATCAGCGAAGTGGATCTCGGCGCCCTCGATCGAGCTGACCAGGCAAAGTTCGACGCGTCTCTTCGTAAATCGCAGGCGACCCTGATGGCGCTGCGTCCCCTGCTCCAGACGGCGACCTTTCACCTCACCGGCAACTCGCACATCGATGCGGCCTGGCTCTGGCCAGTCACCGAGACGGTCGATGCGGTGAAGCGCACCTTTGGCACCGCAGCGCAGCTTCTCAGCGAGTATCCGACCTACACCTACACGCAATCTGCCGCAGTCTACAGCCAGTGGATGGCGGACAAATATCCAGAGCTGAACACCCAGATCAAGCAGCGCGTGCAGGAAGGCCGATGGGAACTGGTTGGCGGCATGTGGCTGGAACCAGACCTGAATATGCCCGATGGAGAGTCCCTTGTACGGCAGCTTCTGATTGGTCAGGCCACTTTCAACAAGCTCTACGGCAAGACGACACGCATTGGTTGGAACCCTGACTCGTTCGGCTACAACTGGCAGCTTCCGCAGATCTACAAGCGCTCAGGCGTGGACTACTTTGTTACGCAGAAGATGCACTGGAACGATACGAACCAGCTTCCGCTGAAGCTCTTCTGGTGGGAGTCGCCGGACGGCAGCAAGGTCCTGACGTACTTCCCTCACGACTACGCGAACAGCAATCTTGATCCGACTCGCCTTTCAAAAGACCTGGCATCGGCACGCGAGTTCTCGCCCGGCATGACGAACATGCTTGACCTCTATGGCGTCGGCGATCACGGCGGCGGACCGACCCGCACCATGCTCGACGAGGGCGTCCACTGGATGGAGCCAAACAAGGTCATGCCGCACGAGGAGTTCGGCACAGCGCAGCCTTACTTCACCAAGGTTGAAGGCGAACTGAACCCGACCTCTCCCACGTGGAACTACGGAACTCTCGCCAAGGGTGACACGACGCTTCCCGCCCCGGCTGCCGGTCAGATCTCCGTGCCAACCTGGAAGGACGAGCTCTACCTCGAATACCACCGCGGCGTCTTTACAACTCAGGCCGACCACAAGCGCAACATGCGCGACAGTGAAGAGTGGGTGCTCGACGCGGAGAAGTATGCCTCGCTCGCCTGGCTCGATGGGCAGACCTATCCTGCTGATGAACTGACCGGCGCCTGGAAGTATGTCCTCTTCAACCAGTTCCATGATCTTGCTGCCGGCTCCGGCATCGGCATCATCTACAAAGATGCTCAGAAGGAGTACGACCAGGTTCACTGGGCTGCCAACGAGGTCTCCTCGAAGTCACTCGCTACGCTGACTGCGCAGGTGGATACTCGCGCAGGCAACGGCGTCCCGGTCGTCGTCTTCAACTCGCTCGGCTGGCAGCGCGGTGGTGTTGCGGAGGCATCGGTTCAGATGCCGTCTGCTACCGAATCAATCACGCTGATGGACGACAAGAACCACGTGGTCCCATCGCAGGTCCTCTCAAGCGATGCCAAGACGAACACCTTTAAGATGCTGTTTCGCCTCAATGAAGTCCCATCCGTCGGTTATGTAGTCCTGCATGCAGTCCCCGGCAAAAAAGAGTCTTCGACCGACCTGAAGAGCTCGGGAACGACGATCGAGAACGCAACCCTGAAGATCACGGTCGATCCTCAGACAGGTTGCATCACCTCGATGTTTGATAAGAAGGCGAACTTCGAGTCGATCGCAAAGGGCGGTTGCGGCAACGAGCTGCAGGCGTTCAAGGACACTCCCAAAGAGTACGACGCGTGGAACATCGACCCGGGCACGTTCGACGTTGCTCCGACGCTGATCCACAACGTCGACTCTGTGAAGCTTGTCGAACAGGGTCCGCTGCGCTCGGTCATCCGCGTTGCACGGACGTGGCAGAGCTCGAAGTTTGTGCAGGACATTACGCTCTACGAAGGTTCGGATCATGCGGTCGTGACCAACGATATCGACTGGCATGAGACGCACGTCCTCCTCAAGGCTTCCTTCCCTCTTGCGGCCAGCAGCGACAAGGCGACCTACGAGATTCCCTACGGCACCATCGAGAGACCGACCACGCGCAATAACAGCTTCGAGAAGGCAATGTTCGAGGTCCCCGCGCTGCGCTGGGCAGACCTCGGCGATGCGCAGCACGGCTTCAGTCTGCTCAACAACTCGAAATATGGCTACGATGCTGTTGGCAACCTGCTTCGGCTGACCCTGCTGCGTTCGCCGGTATGGCCTGACCCCGATGCGGATCGCGAGCATCACCACTTCAGCTATGGTCTTTATCCGCACGCGGGCGATTGGAAACAGGCCCTCACGGTTCGTCACGGATACGAATTCAACTATGAGCTGAAGGCGATGCAGGTGGCTCCCCATACGGGTGCCATGAAGCCTGAGCATACCTTCGCCAGCGTGGCTGAGAACAACGTCGTTCTGACAGCGATGAAGAAGACAGAGGAAGGCGATGGCCTTGGTCTCCGCTTCTACGAGTGGGCTGGCAAGGGTGGCAATGTGACCCTGACCGTCCCGCCCGGTGCTACCAGTGCGACCCTCATCAACTTGATGGAGAAGCCCGAAGGATCCCCCATTGCCGTCAACGGCAACAAGGTGACCGTACCTGTAACCCCGTTTGAAATCCAGACGGTCCAGATCAACTACAAGCCCGCGATGTAACTTCTTCCGTCCCTGAATAAAAAAGTGCGGCCTTCGGGCCGCACTTTTTATTTGCGCTTCATTAAAGCAACGAGCTCTTTTGTCAGCTGCATGACGTTGATTATCTCGATGATCCTGCCTTAAGAAAGCTGGGCGCCCCCTCCATCTTTCGGTTGACATTCGTCTACACCACACGCTAACGTGGCTGTCGTTGGAAACGATTCCATAACTTTGTGCTCAACGTTCCGGCTGATCGAGCTGCCTCGATCGCCTGACTGTTTTCGGAGGCTGTGCCATGTCCCTATCTTTCTCGATTGACTCTCTCAGGGCCGTCCTACAACGGGTGTCCGGGAGGATCATTCATACATCTCTGCTCCTTATATTCCTCTCAGCCACGGGGATTGCACTGAGCCAGTCGTCCAGCGGCATCACCGGCACGGTAACGGATGCCAGTGGATCGCTTATTCCGGGGGCACAGGTTGTTATCAAGAGCGTCTCTACAGATCAGGAGACACGAGCAACAACGACCTCTTCTGGTACGTACAACAGCACAGGACTGCTGCCGGGCCGTTACACGATTACCGTGACTGCACCGGGCTTCCAGAAGACCGTCAAGGACCAGGTCAACGTTGAGGTCAGCGTCCAGGCAACGATCGACGTGACACTGCAGGCAGGAAGCGCCGACCAGACGGTCCAGGTCACTGCGGACCTCATCTCCCTGAACACGACCCAGCCGGAGCTCGGAACGACCATCGAAAATCAGGTTGTCCAGGCTCTGCCGACCGAGGTGAGTGGAGGACGAGGACGCCAGATCGACCAATTCATATTCCTCGCGCCCGGCGTCCAAGGTTCGACCTTCTCCAAGCGTGTTAACGGTGGCGTCGACTTCGAGA
>CAZZZQ010000290.1:0-5164 GCA_964658405.1 uncultured Sphingomonas sp. | reverse complement strand
TCTCGTGGGAGCCGGATCTCTGGGGCAGGATCCGCAACATCATCCGCGCCGACCAGTACAACGCCCAGCTGAGCGCGGCGGATCTTGAGAATGAGCGCCTGACCGAGCAGGCCAGCCTCGCCACCTTCTTCTTCGAGCTGCGCGGACAGGACGCACTCAAGCAGATCTACGACGAGACCATCGCCGCCGACCAGAAGTCGCTCGACTACACGCAGGCGCAGTACGAGCTTGGCATCGGCGACCGGATCTCCGTGGTTGAGGCGCAGAACACACTGCAGAACGCACAGGCCGTCGCGATCAACCTCGGCGTCGCACGTTCGCAGTATGAGCACGCGATCGCGATGTTGATCGGAACCAGCGCCTCCAGCTTCTCCATACCATTCAAGCCTCTGCTGAAGACCCCGCCGGCGATCCCGATCGGCATGCCGTCAGAGCTGCTGGAGCGCCGCCCCGATATCGCCGCCTCCGAACGCAACATGGCCGCGGCAAACGCGCAGATCGGCGTCGCGACCGCAGCCTTCTACCCCGCCCTTACGCTCAGCACCACAGGCGGCTTCGAGAGCTCGACCTTCAAGCATCTCTTCGACATCGCCAGCCGCTACTGGTCGATCGGGCCTTCCATCTCGGAGACCCTCTACGACGCCGGACTGCGCCGCGCGACCGTCAACCAGGACATCTCGCTCTACAACGCCAACGTTGCCACCTACCGGCAGACGGTGCTGACCGCCTTCCAGCAGGTTGAGGACGGGCTCTCGTCGGTGCGGATCCTCGATCAGCAGATCAAGCAGCAGCAGCTGGCACAGCAGTCCGCACAGGAGTTTGTCGACCTCGAGATCGGCCGCTTCCAGACTGGAATCGACCCGTACGTCAACGTCGTCACCGCACAGACAACCCTGCTCGCCGACCGCCAGACGCTTGCCAGCCTTCGCGTCCAGCAGATGACCGCTTCGGTTTCTTTGATCGAGGCCCTCGGCGGAGGATGGGATAACTCGCAGCTTCCCACACCCGGCGATGTCTCAAAGAAGCTGACCAGGGCCGAAACCCAGATCGACAAGTAAGCCGCCATGGCCAAACCGCGTCCCGGGTGTCCCATCCTTGCCAGCACCAGCGGCAAGGGTGGGATCCACTGATGCCCCGTACATCCCTCCCGAGACAAAGCCGCACCTAAGTCCCTATACTTCAACGTGCCGGCAACCCGCTGGCTGGAGCGATTGATGCGTCTCAAACTGGCCTGTGCCGCCCTGCTGTTTACCGTCCTGCCTGCCGTTGCGCAGACAGCGCCCGAAGAGATTACGGTGGACGCCCACGCCGCGACGACCCCCTTCCCGCACTTCTGGGAGAAGATCTTCGGCTCCGGCCGAGCCATCCTGTCGCTCCGCCAGGACTATCGCGACGACATGGACACCGCTAAGCAGGCCACGGGCTTCGAGGCCGTCCGCTTCCACGGCATCTTCAACGACGACGTAGGGCTCTACGATCCGGACCGGCAGGTCAAGAATCCCGGCCTAGCCGCCGAGGCGCTCCAGCCGAACCAGTCCGTCTACAACTTCTCCTACATCGACCACATCTACGACGGTCTGCTCGCGCACCACGTCAGGCCCTTCGTCGAGCTGAGCTTCATGCCGAAGAAGATGGCCGCCAAGCCCGACGTCGTCCACCCCTTCTGGTATCACCCGAACACCTCGCCACCGAGCGACTACAAACTGTGGGACGACATGATGACCGCCTTCGCGAAGCATCTCGTCGAGCGGTACGGTATCGACGAGGTCTCGACCTGGTACTTCGAGGTCTGGAACGAGCCGAACCTGGACTTCTGGTCCGGCAAGCCTGCGCAGTCCAGCTACTTTGAGCTCTACGACCACACGGTCCATGATCTGAAGGCGGTCAGCCCGCGCCTGATCGTCGGCGGCCCGTCGACCGCACAGGCCGCGTGGGTGCCGGACTTCCTTGCCCACACGAAGCAGGCAAACGTCCCGGTTGACTTCGTCAGCACGCACGTCTACGGCAACGACACGGCGGATAACATCCTGCACACGACCGAGAATGTTCCGCGCGACAAGATGGTCTGCCGCTCGGTCGAGAAGGTCCATAAGGAGATCCTCGCGTCGCCCTACCCGAAGATGCCGCTCATCTTCTCCGAGTACAACGCCAGCTATGCGAACGAGCCGAACGTGACCGACACCATCTACATGGGGCCGTGGCTCGCGACGACCATCAGCCAGTGCGACGGCATGACCGAGGCGATGAGCTACTGGACCTTCTCCGATGTCTTCGAGGAGCAGGGCGTCATCCGGACCCCGTTCTACGGCGGCTTCGGTATCATCGCCGAGGACGGCATCCCGAAGCCTGCGCTGAACGCCTTCGCGATGCTGCATCACCTCGGCAACCAGCGCCTGCAGATCGCCGCGAAGCCTGAGGACGCGATTGCGACCCGCACCGACAACGGCGGCCTCGCGATTGCGCTCTGGAACTATGCCGCGCCGGACGGGATCGGCGCGACTTACACGCCTCCGCCCGCCACGCCGGGACCGTCGAAGACGATCAAGCTGGCGATCAAGGGCGTGTCAGCCAATGCAGCGGTTGAGCTCTGGCAGCTGGATGCGGACCACGGTAACGTGCTGAAGAGCTACGACGCCATGGGCCGTCCGGCGACGCCGACGCGCAAGCAGATCGCCGAGCTTCAGCAGGCCGGCAAGTTGCCGCCGCCGCAGCAGTTGCACCTGAGCAACGGCAGCCTGACGGTTACGATTCCGAGCAAGGGCCTTGCGGTCCTTACCGTCAGATAGCTACCCGGATGTTCCAGCAACAGAAAAGCTCCGAGATCAGAGATCCCGGAGCTTTTCTTTCTTAACCCAAACACGGTTCCCTACCAGGCAATCTTCTCCGGGAAGAACTCCGCAAACAGCTCGTCGTAGTACGGCTTGATCGCCTTTACATCCGGCTTCTCATGGCCCTTCGAGTACAGGTCATAGACGTTGAACTTGTTTACCCAATCCAGCATCTCCACATCGTGCTTACTCATCAGGTGGCGATACGCGCCGTGCCGATGCGCCGAGTAAAAGGAGTGGTAGCGGAGCATGTACAACGACTCCTCCGGCATGTAGTTCTTCATCACTTCGCCGATGTAGCCGTCGTGCCCGAAGGACATGTGGACGTTCTTCAGACCGCAGTTCGGCTCGTAGATGCCGTACTTGGTCTGCAGCTCCGGCTTGTGAATGTCGGGATTCTTCTGGAAGTATTCCGGGAAGACGATGTCCTTCGAGTACGCGCAGCCGACCGGGAAGGTGTCGCCCACCACGCCCCACTGCGGCTCGCCCCAGAGGCAAAGCACCTTGCCGAGGTCGTGAATAAAGCCGGTCAGGACGAACCAGCGGGGATGGCCGTCGCGGCGAATCGCCTCGGAGGTCTGCAGAAGATGCTCGATCTGGGTCAGGTCGGTGTCGGGGTCGCTGTCGTCGACAAGCGTGTTGAGAAACTCCGCCGCCTCCCAGATGCTCTTCATCCCCTTGTCGAGGCCGAAGTACTGCTTCTCTTTGCCAAGCACGTAGTCGAGCGTTTGGAACTCGTGGTTCAGCCGGTAGAACTCGGCGACGCCGGGGTTAGCCGTGGCGTCATACTGGCGAAACTGGTCCTCGGTCTTGCCCTCCTGGTAGCGGCCCGTGAGGAACTCGTCCCATTCGTCCATGTCCTTCAGCGGAGCGTCGATTGCATTCGGAATCGTAGCCATGTAACCCCTTAGGCGGGAGAGTGCTCCCGCGGCGAAACGTACCGACAACTATAAGATTCTCAACGCACAACTGGCAAGGTTCTTTAGCTGAAGCGCGTTCGCTTCCAGAGCGCGTAGCTTCCTGCACCCAGGCTCAGAAGCAGGATGACGCTGAGAATCACGATCCAGCGCATGTCCATCGCCAGCGGCGGAACGATCGCCCGCACACCGAGCCAGACGAAGACCCCGGTCGCCAGCGTGACGATGACGTAGTCCCACCAGCGGCGGCGCTCCTCCTTGCTGCTGAGCTCATCGCCGCCGAGCGCTTCGAGCGTCCGGTAGTAGTCGAGGTTATAGCGATCGCACTCGCGCAGGATCGCCTCATTCTTCGAGGAGGTCTCCCGTCCAGAGGCAACCGCCGTGCTGATCGCAAGCGCGCCGAGGATCATGACCGTCGACCCCGCCATGACGAGGAGCTTGTGCGGCCGGTCTGCCGTGGCCAACTCGCCGAAGACCAGCGCGCCCCAGGCCAGGCCCCAGAGCTGGTTCGTATTCGAGAGCGGAATGCCGCGGCCGATCCCGAGATACTTTGCCGCAAACTGCTGGAAGAGATCGCCGATGACCCAGACGAAGCCGCCCAGAAAGAGCCAGAAGACGACGCCGCGAATCGTCAGGAGCTGGAAGGCGGTCGAGTGCAGCCCGCCATCGAGCGCCAGGGTGAGCGCGAGCACCGTTCCCAGCTCGCCGACCGTGAACGCTGTGATGAACGAGAGCGGATTCATGCCGCTGAGGTAGGCCTTGCGGTAGGGGACGTACATGGTTCCCCACATCAGGCTGGCGCCCGCTGCGGCGAGGATGCCCTGGAAGCTACGATGCCCGACCGCCGTTCCGCCATGCAGGGTGCTGAAGCCAAGCATGATCGCCGCGATGACGATGGCGACTGCTCCGACGGTGACGCGAATGACGTTCTTCCGGCTGGCGCCTTCGAGCTCTCGAAAGAGCAGCCGTCCCCAGAGCAGGCCGACCAGCGAGTTGGTATTCCACAGCGGAAACGCTACCGCCAGGCCGACGTCGCGGATGGCGAAGACAGTCAGCGTATTGGCGACGGCCCAGAGCGCACCGGCCAGCAGGGCCCAGACGATGAGGTGCTTCTTCTCGCCGAGATCCGCGAAGACGTAGGTCGTTCCCTTGAGCAGCGTTGGAAAGGTCCAGCGCGCCGTGAAGACGCCGGCCACCATGCAGAGCGAGATCGCAAACGGGGAGTAGCCCGCGTTGACCAGCTTTGTCGGGGCCTCGGCCGCACCCAGCCAGACGCCGGCCGTCAGCCCGCAGATGACGCCAAGGCCATGCAGCGACAGCCCGGACTTTGTGCGCTTCTCCGCCACAATCGCCATCAGTGCAGCACCACGAGCAGGGCGATACCCGCCAGCAGGACCACGAAGGGCACGATGAAGTGGA
>CAZZZQ010000289.1:0-5183 GCA_964658405.1 uncultured Sphingomonas sp. | reverse complement strand
GGTCGACGGTCGGGATCGTCAGTGCGGAGGACGCGCTGGAGCAGATCGTGGGCGAACTGGACGACGAGTTTGATGTGGCGAGCGCCACGGCGCCGATGACTTCGACGGGAACGGTGACGCTGGACGGGAGCACGACGCTGCGGGATCTTGGGACACAGCTCCGCTGGCGCTTCCCGCGCGAGGCTGGAGTCGAGACGCTGGCGGGGTTCATGCTGGCGCATCTTGGCCATATTCCGCATCCGGGCGAGATGCTGGAGCATGACGGCCGGCGTTACATCATCGCGGGGATGAATGGACATCGCATCAGCCAGATCCGGGTGGAGGCGATTGCCGGCGTTCCTTTGATCGCTGATCTTGAGGCTGAAAGCAGGGAAGCAACCGCATGACCCTCGGCGCGTTCGGCAGACCACTGCGACGAATCCTTGTGACGCTTCCCGTCCTCTGGGTGGTCGTCAGCGTGGTATTTCTACTGATCCATATTGTCCCCGGCGACCCGATCGTCCAGATGCTGGGAGAGGGTGCGACGGCGTCGGATGTGTCGACGCTGCGGCACTCTTACGGGCTCGATCTTCCGCTCGGTCAGCAATACGCGAACTACTGGCGCGGGATTGCCCATGCGGATCTGGGGCAGTCGCTGCGGCTGCATGATTCGGTGCTGCACCTGGTGGGCCAGCGCTATCCGTATACGTTGTGGCTGACGCTTTCGGCGCTGCTGATCGGGATGCTGATCGCGTTTCCGGCGGGGATTGCGTCGGCGATCCATCGGGATGGCTGGCAGGACCGGACGCTGGGCGTGGTGTCGCTCGTTGGGCTCTCGTTTCCGAACTTTGCGCTGGGACCGATTCTGATCCTGCTGTTTTCGATCTCGCTCGGCTGGCTGCCGGTGTCAGGTGCGGGGACCGGCGGCGTGACGCTGCTGACTCATCTTGTGCTGCCGGCGGTAACGCTGGGGAGCGGCCTGGCGGCGGTGCTGACCCGGATGATTCGAACAGCGATGCTCGAAGAGATGAGCCAGGACTATATCCGCACGGCGCGGGCGAAGGGTCTCTCGGAGCGGACGGTCGTCTATCGCCATGCGCTGCCCAACGCGCTGATCCCGGTACTGACGGTGCTCGGACTGCAGTTTGGCAGCCTGCTCTCCGGGGCGATCGTGACGGAGACGATCTTCAGCTGGCCGGGAATCGGTCGATTGACGCTGTCAGCGATCTCGAACCGGGACTACGCGCTGGTGCAGGGATGCATCCTGGCGGTGGGATTGACGTATGTTGCGGTGAATCTGCTGACGGATGTGGCCTACACGGTTGCAAATCCGAGGCTCAGGAGTTGAGATGAGGAAGTTTTGGGGCCTGCTGTTTGCGTTGCTTGTGGTTGGTGAAGGGCTTGCTCAGGGCGGAGGCGTCGCTCCTCTAGCTAGGAGCTTTCACGACGCCAAGTATCCTCTGTCGCTCGAGGTTCCGGCGGGCTGGACGATCACGACGAAGGATCGCGAGGTGAGCACCTTCCGGCTGGATGCGCGGTCGGCGCCGGCGTCGTCCCGGATGAGGATGGTGGCAACGATTGCGAGCAACCCGTTTACGGCCTCGACCTTTTCGGGGGCGTTACTGTACTTCAGTGTGGCTCCGGCAAAGAATGATGCGGCGTGTGGGTCGCGGAGTTCGGATGGCTCTAAGGAGATCGGCGGGCAGAATTTTCGGAAGGTTCACGAGGAGCAGTCGGGGCGAGTCTGTACAGAGAGCCGCGACGATGTGTACGTGGCGTACAGGAAGAACGGCTGCTATCGATTCGACCTGGTGACGAACACATTTTGCGCGCAGGTCAGTGGGGCGAAGGATATGACTTCGGCTGAGATGGACGAGATTCGGCGGCAGATGGAAGCGATTCTGGGGACGGTTCGATTTAGGTAAAGGCACCATGGCGTCGGGCGGGCGCTACGTCGTAGCGTTTCTGGACGCTTCGCTTGAGATTGATGTCTATGGGCTGTGCTTCAACGCTTTGCGACGAAGAGGGTTGCGGTTCCAAAATCGATGATGGCCTGATTGGCGAGCATGAAGTCCGCACCCAGGTAGCCGTCATCATGGGGTCCGGTCGGGCGCGGCAGAGAGCTGTAGGCGTAGATATCCCATGACCACGGCTGCTGCGGAGTCGTCGTCTGCCCGTCGATCACGATCGAGATCTGCCGCTTGACGACGTTGACCGGCACAATCGCGCCTCGTGGGCCGCCGTTCTGGTCGACCACGGGGCCGAGAGTGATTCCCGCGGTCTTTGCGAAGAGGCTATCGACGACGTTCTCAGCAACCGTGCTGACTCCCATCCGTGCGGGGATGCCGTTGATTGTGGCCTGAATGTAGTAGTCCTTTGTCTGCGGATCCCAGATCATCCTGTGGGCGACGTACCCGCGGGCGAGGATGCGGGCGTCTTCCGCCATTGCATCCGCCGGCTTTGAGGGCAGGCCGAGGCGAGATTGGTCGTAGTCGACGATGACCCCCTTATCGTGCAGCCAGTTGATCCCGAGCATACCGTCCATCTCCCGGGTGAATTGCTGCGAGGGGATCTCGAAGATGGACATGGGAACGTTCTCGGCCGTGACCTTCCCGACCTGCAGGACGCTAAGCGTAGTCTCAGCGCGACCCAGATCGCTGACGTGGCCTTCCGAGGTGATCCCGAAGGCGGCGGCTTTTTTGAGCGAGGAGGTATCAACACCGATCGCTTGCGCGCTGGCGTGGTTGGTCATGAGGTAGAAGTGTGCGTTCGAGTGAACCATCATGACGAAGGGCTTGCCGTTCATCTGCACGTGGACGAATGGCCGAGTGCCGGAGTCCTGGTGGAACTCGACCGGGACGTATTCGATGGGGTTGGCGTGCGCTGATGAGGGCTGCTGGGCGTGGGCAGCCTGGACGATCGGGAAAGACGTAAGGAGAAGGGCAGCGATCGTTGCAGAGATGGCTTTATTGGGTTTTCCTGGCTTTCCTGTCGGTCGATGATCCCACGATACAGGACGGCTCGAGTCTGCCTGTGAAGCTTTTCGCTAGAGGAGGGGAAGAATGGTTGGGGTCAGGAGGCCGGCTTCAATTCTGATCACGGCAAGGGTGATGGGGAGCTTGAAGCGGCGGGGTCCAGCGCTGCCGGGATTCAGATAGAGGACTCCATTGCGGGTGGAGGTGCCCGGCTGGTGGGAGTGGCCGCTGATGACGGCGGCGAATCCTCCGGCGGCCGGGTTCAGATCAAGATCATGAACGGAGTGCACAAGGTAGAAAAGGGCGCCATCGAGCTCAACAGCTTCAGTAGGGGGAAGTTCGGCGCAGGGACCGTGGGTGTCGATGTTGCCGCGGATCGCGGTGACGGGTGCGATATCGCGAAGCATTGCGAGAATCTCAATGTTGCCGACGTCGCCGGCGTGGAGGATATGGTCGACGCCCTCGAGGGCTGCGAGAGCCTCCGGCCTGAGAAGACCGTGGGTGTCCGAGATGACGCCGACCAGCATCGGTTATGGATCCTAAGCGATCTTGAGGCTTGCGAGCGAGGCGTAGCTTTGGCTCTGGGCTGGGTCGTGGCTGCGATCGGGATCGATCTGGAGTTCAAGGACGGTGACGCCGCTGAGGGTGAGCGTGTAATCTTCGATCTCATCGGTGTTTCCGGTGGGGCTGAAGTTCCACTGTTGGCGGGCGATCTCGCGGAGGACTCCTTCGGAGTCAGTGACGAAGATCGCGAACTCCTGCGAGCGCTCGGAGACGGTATCGCTGAAGTGGAGCTGGATCCGGCGGATCGAGAGCGGCTCATCAAAATGGAGCCGAATGAGTTGCTTGCCGGTGCTTGATGCCTTCCAGCCCGACGTGTAAGGCTTCCCGAGAGCGTGTTCGATGGGGAACGCCTCATCCTCAGAGGTGAGCTCCACGCGGGCGATACGGTCCAGCTGGCGCCAGAGCTCTTCCGTCAGTACGGCAGGTGCGACGGCTGGTGAAACGATACTCTTGCGCATAATTTGCTCCTTCGAACCCTAGGCAAGCATACGCGATTGAAAGGAAAGCTCTTTTGGCGCGGAGGTCTGGTGGGGAAGGTTTTTGATTCCACTCTCACGGTGAGGCTGCAAGGATGGATTACCCTGGCGTTTTAGGTGGGGATAGAGGAACAACCGCAGGTCCTTCGGCTTCGTTCAGGATGACAGCGTTGCTCCGCGGCCCAGATTTCAGCTAAAGGCCGGCGGATATGCGTGTGCGGGGGTCGAGGTAGTCGCGGAGGGCATCGCCGATGAAGTTGAAGGACAGCACGCTCAGCATGACGGCTATGGCCGGAAAGATGATGAGGTGGGGTGAGTCGAAGAGGTGGGAGCGGGCGTCGTTGAGCATGGCCCCCCAGCTGGCTGCCGGCGAGGGGATTCCCAGACCAAGGAAGCTGAGGGTGGCTTCGGCAAGAACAGCTCCGGCCATGCCGATCGCGGCCTGGACGATGAGAGGTTGCAGGATGTTCGGGAGGATGTGGCGTGCGATGATGCGCAGGTCAGAGGCTCCGAGGGCACGCGCTGCCTCAACAAACTCGCGCTCCTTGACGGCGAGCACCTGGGCGCGGACCAGCCGTGCGTAGCCAACCCACCCCGAGATCGCCAGTGCAAGGATGAGGTTGAAGAGCCCGGGGCCAAGGAAGGCCACGAACGCGATTGCGAGCAGAATGCCCGGAAGTGCTAGAAAAGCGTTTGAGACGTAGACATTCACCACGGTATCGGTCCAACCGCCGTAGAAACCTGCGAGGCAACCGAGAATGAGGCCGATGAAGAGGGAGAGCGTGACCACACTGATTGCGACGGTCATCGAGATGCGCGCGCCGTAGAGCGTACGGGAGAGAATATCTCGGCCTAACTCGTCTGTTCCAAACCAGTGGGAAGGAGAGGGGCCAAGCAGGCGGCTGGTGAGATCAAGGCTTGCAGGATCGTGAGGGGCAAGCCAGGGGGCACCTGCGGCGCAGACGAAGAAGACCGTGAGCAGTACAATTCCCACCACGGCCAACGGCTGCCGTTTGAAGGCCTGCACGATGGATTGGGTAAGGACCATGCTCTTCAGCATCTCGCGATACAACGTTCTTCGCAACTGCATCTCACAACAACAGTGGTCGCGCTAAACTTATCTTCAAAATAGAGACTTAAGTACTGCAAGGGAGTCGTTTGCGAATTCTGATCTATGGGCTGAACTATT
>CAZZZQ010000288.1:0-5210 GCA_964658405.1 uncultured Sphingomonas sp. | reverse complement strand
TCTCCTTCGATCCTCAGAAGCTCGTCGAGAACGCCATCACGGTGATCTCGAGCGTCGTGAAGGCCAAGCCTTCCGCCGCCAAGGGCAAGTACATCAAGGGCATCACGCTCAGCTCGACGATGGGCCCCGGCATCCAGCTGGATGGCGCTATCGCAGAGGCTGCAGGCCGCGCCTAGGTTTTTCGTCCGCAATTGCAGTAACCCCTCTGGCGCGTGAGCGAGGAGGGCGTGATGAAAGTGAAGAGGATTTAGTTATGGCATTGAGCAAAGCATCCAAGGTTGTAAAGGTCGAAAAGCTTGCAGGAGAGCTCGAGCACTCGACCTCTGCAATCATCGGCACCTTCGCCGGTCTGACGGCTTCGAAGGACTTCGAGCTTCGCAAGGCGGTTCGTAACGCCGGCGGCTCCTACCACGTTGTCAAGAACAAGCTGGCCGCACGCGCAGCCCAGGGTTCGAAGATTGAAGCTGCTCTTCAGGGCCTCAAGGGCGTCTCGTCGGTTGCCTACACCTCGGGCGATCCGGTTGCTCTTGCCAAGGCGCTTTCCGCCTGGGTCAAGGACAACGCGGAGTTCACCTTCAAGCTCGGAATCGTAGATGGCAAGGTCATCACGGTTGAAGAGATTGGTGCTCTTGCGACCATGCCGGGCAAGGAAGAGCTCTTCTCGAAGCTCCTCTTCCTCATCCAGTCGCCCGCACAGCGCCTTGCAACCGTCATCAACGCCACCGGTCGCGACCTCGCGGTCGTCATCAACCAGGGCGTCGAGAAGGGCAAGTTCGCCGGCCCCGCCGCTGCTGAAGCGCCTGCCGCTAAAGTCTCAGAGGCTCCGGCCGCTGAAGCAACGGCTGCGGATGCAGAGCTCGTCGCCGAGGCTCACATTGCAGAGGCTCCCGCATCGGAAGCCGACGCAGTTCAGGCCGAGAACGGCACCGCGTCGCAGGCTGGCGAAGCTGCAACGACCGAGCCCGTCGAGGGATAACTCAAGTTTCGCCTCGCTCTTCGGGTGCGCTGGTCTGGGCGCAACGGAAACCCGAGGGTGACGGCAACCGGGTCGAAGTTTGATTCGGGGATGTAGTCAGAAAAATAAAAGTTTAGATCTAAAATTGGAGAAATAACATGGCAGACATTCAGCAGTTGGAAGATCAGATCGTTAGCTTGAGCCTCCTGGAAGCATCGGCTCTCGTCAAGAAGCTTGAAGAGCGCCTCGGCGTCTCGGCAGCAGCAGCCGTTGCAGCACCCGCAGCAGGCGGCGGCGCAGCAGCAGCAGCACCGGTTGAAGAGAAGACCGAGTTCACCGTGATCCTCAAGGATGCCGGCGCGAACAAGATCAGCACCATCAAGGCTGTACGTGAAGTCACGGCCCTCGGCTTGAAGGAAGCCAAGGATCTCGTCGACGGCGCACCCAAGCCCTTGAAGGAGAACGTTTCGAAGGAAGATGCCGCTGCTATCGCCAAGAAGTTCGAAGGCATCGCAACCGTCGAAATCAAGTAATCGATCCGATTAGTTACTGGTACTTGCACTCGAAGGCAGAACGCGTTATTCTCAATCATTGAGGAGACTCGTTCTGCCTCGGTGTCACGTTCGGCAGACGATCTCGATAAAACATCTCAGCAATTCCCGGTTCATCCTGCAACGCAGGTTACGGAACCGGCCATAATACGTTTCGGGCGGCGGACGCGTATTGTGCAACTGGATTCACCGAGCGGCAGCAACCTTGGGGCAAGGCGAGCCTCAAAGGGCGGCAGGTATTTACTCTATTCAGTCAGTAACAGTGCACAAGTCGACTTTTGCGCTCATGGGATGCTCTGTCCCTGTGGGCGCTTTTCCGCGTTTATCGGACCGTTTGCCTGCCCCGTCCTAGCCCGTTCCAATGCAATGCGATTGCGGTGTTTATAGCAGCTTCTTGGCGCCGGCGGTAGTGAAAAAGTAAGACAAGCTTCGGGATCTTTTCCCGCTTAGACATTCTGCGTAGGGTTCGGCCGCATCGAGGGTGGACGATTCCCATGGTTTATACGCATTTGAAACAAACCCGGAGGGCTGACCCCAGCCTTCCACTTCCCGAGCAGGCTTCGCATGTGATGCGGCAGCCAACCCTCGGGAGGCCTCGAAGAAGTACCCAGGAGAGAGCATGCCCAGCGAAATGCGCGCGATCCGCAGCCGTCTAGATTTTTCCAAGATTCCTACCTCCATTCAGATTCCAAACCTGATCGAAGTGCAGCGTCGCAGTTATGAGCGCTTCCTGCAGATGGACAAGCTCCCCCAGGAGCGCGAGGACAACGGCCTTCAGTCGGTCTTCACCTCCGTCTTCCCGATCACCGACTTCCGCAACGTCTCCGAGCTCGAGTTCGTCGATTTCTCCATCGGCAACTGGGAGTGCAAGTGCGGCTACCTGAAGGGCCTGAACCATCTCCGGACCGCCTGCACCAACTGCGGCCACATGGTCATCACGGACCCCTTCCATCCCGGCGAGGTTCTGTGTAACTTCTGCGGAACCTACAACAAGAACACCCCGGACTTCTGCACCAAGTGCGGCGACCCTGTCGGTCTCCAGCTGAAGTACGACCAGGCCGAGTGCGAAGAGCGTGGCATGACCTACTCTGCACCGCTCAAGGTCACCATCCGCCTGAAGATCTACGACAAGGACCCCGAGA
Source organism: uncultured Sphingomonas sp. (assembly GCA_964658405.1). Taxonomy (GTDB): domain Bacteria; phylum Acidobacteriota; class Terriglobia; order Terriglobales; family Acidobacteriaceae; genus Edaphobacter. The sequence goes on along the minus strand of CAZZZQ010000288.1, from coordinate 2,562 downwards.
CCGGCGTCAAGAGCCTTCGCGACATGAAGGAGCAGGAGGTCTTCTTCGGAGACATTCCGCTGATGTCCCAGAACGGCACCTTCATCGTCAACGGGACCGAGCGCGTCATTGTCTCGCAGCTCCACCGCTCGCCCGGCGTCTTCTTCGAGACGGCGGCGAACCGGACCTACTTCCTCGGCAAGATCATTCCGTACCGTGGCAGCTGGGTTGAGTTCGAGTACGACCAGAAGAACACCCTGTACGTCCGCATCGATCGCAAGCGCAAGTTCCTCGGAACCATCTTCCTGCGCGCGCTCGGCCTGCGTACGGACGAGGAGATCCTCAAGACCTTCTACACCGTGGACGCAATCCAGGTGAAGGAAGGCAAGCTGCACTGGACCGTCTCTCCCGAAGGCAAGCTGACCAACCTGCAGGGCACCCGTCCCGCCGTCGCCGTCACCGCGAAGGGCGAGGAGATCGCCGTTGCAACGCGCAAGATCTCGGCCCACACGCTGAAGGGTCTTCGCGCAAACAGCATCGAGGCAATTGAGGTTGAGACCAGCGAGTTCGACGGCGCCATGACCGCCTCCGACGTCGTTGACCTGACCACCGGCGAGCTGCTCTACGAAGCAAACCAGGAGCTGACCGCCGACAAGCTGCACAAGATCATCCAGTCCGGCGTTGCCAACTTCGAGGTCTTCTTCCCCGAGCGCGACGACGTAGGCAACATCATCACCAACACCCTCCGCCGCGACTCCGTGCGCAAGCCGGAAGAGGCGCTGATCGAGATCTACCGCAAGCTGCGCCCAGGCGACCCACCGACGCTTGACACCGCAACGGCGCTCTTCGAAGGCATGTTCTTCGATCCGCGCAAGTACGACTTCTCGCGCGTAGGCCGTCTGAAGTTCAACATCAAGCTGTACGAGGATCAGGACCCCAGCGGTCTCGACAAGCGGACCCTCACCCCCGAGGACTTCTACGGGACCATCCGCTACCTCCTCAAGCTGCGCAAGAACATCGGCACCGTCGATGACATCGATCACCTTGGCAACCGTCGCGTTCGCGCCGTCGGCGAGCTGATGGAGAACCAGTTCCGCATCGGACTCGTCCGTATGGAGCGCGCCATCAAGGAGAAGATGTCGGTCTACCAGGAGATGTCGACGGCAATGCCGCATGACCTCATCAACGCCAAGCCAGTCATGGCCGCGATTCGTGAGTTCTTCGGCTCCTCGCAGCTCTCGCAGTTCATGGACCAGACCAACCCGCTGTCGGAGATCACGCATAAGCGTCGCCTCTCCGCCCTCGGACCCGGTGGTCTCTCCCGTGAGCGCGCCGGCTTCGAAGTCCGCGACGTGCACCCGACCCACTACGGCCGCATCTGCCCGATTGAGACCCCGGAAGGCCCGAACATCGGTCTCATCTCGTCCCTCTCCTGCTTTGCGCGCATCAACGAGTACGGCTTCATCGAGAGCCCGTACCGTCGCGTGAAGGATGGCCGTGCGCTTGACTACGTCGCCGTCACCAACGCCGGCGAGTCCGGTCTGCGCCAGGGCGACTACCTCGAGGTTGAGGAGGCCCGGAAGCTGAATGATCAGTTGAAGTCGGACAAGAAGCGCACCATGGATCTTGAGCCCTTCAGCTTCTATCTCTCGGCATGGGAAGAGGATCGCCACACGATCGCACAGGCCAACGTCGAGCTCGACGAGAAGCTGAACATCGTGCAGGACATCGTCGACGCCCGTCGCCAGGGTAACTTCGTCCTCGTCAACAAGGCCGATGTGGACTACGTCGACGTCTCGCCGAAGCAGCTTGTCTCGGTGGCCGCGTCACTCGTTCCGTTCCTGGAGCATGACGACGCAAACCGCGCCCTGATGGGTGCGAACATGCAGCGCCAGTCGGTTCCCCTGCTCGTCGCCGAAGCTCCCTTCGTCGGCACCGGCATGGAGGGCGTCACCGCCCGCGACTCCGGCGCTGTCATCCTGGCCAAGCGCAACGGCATCGTGGACTCGGTCGACTCCGAGCGGATCATCGTCCGCGTCGAAGGCGAACATCACCCCACGCAGCTCTCGCGTGAGGTCGGTTCGGACATCTACCAGCTCACGAAGTTCAAGCGTTCCAACCAGAACACCTGCATCAACCAGAAGCCGATCGTCCGCAAGAACGATCGCGTTATCAAGGGTCAGGTCATCGCAGACGGTCCATGCACGGAGCAGGGCGAGCTTGGTCTCGGCCGCAACGTCCTGGTCGCCTTCATGCCATGGCGCGGGTATAACTTCGAGGACGCAATTCTGATCTCGGAGAAGCTGGTCCGCGAGGACTACTACACCTCGATCCACATCGAGGAGTTCGAGATCGAAGCGCGCGACACGAAGCTTGGGCCAGAAGAGATCACGCGCGATATTCCCAACGTCAGCGAGCACGCACTGCGCGATCTCGATGACTCGGGCATCATCCGCATCGGCGCCAAGATCGGTCACAACGACATCCTCGTCGGCAAGGTCACCCCCAAGGGCGAAACCCAGTTGACCCCTGAAGAGAAGCTGCTTCGCGCCATCTTCGGCGAAAAGGCCGGCGATGTTCGTG
>CAZZZQ010000287.1:0-5227 GCA_964658405.1 uncultured Sphingomonas sp. | reverse complement strand
CCCATATTGAAGGTCCGGAGCATCTCCTCCTGATCCACGTTTCCGAGCTGCTGCAGATGCTCGAACAGCGGCGGAACCTGCCAGCTGGCGAGGTCGATCTGTGCGCCCATCCCCTTGGGGAGGATGCGAGGCAGGTTCTCCGTGATGCCGCCACCCGTGATGTGCGCCATCCCGCTGACAACATCCGAGCCTGTGAGCTTCTTGATGACGCTGAGGTAGCTGCGGTGGGTACGCATCAGGGCGGCGCCGGTCTTGTCCTTCAGCTCGTTGATGTACTGGTCCGGCGTATAGCCGGCGACGTCGAAGAGCAGCTTGCGGGCCAGCGAGTAGCCGTTGGTGTGGAGACCGTTTGAGGGCAGCCCGAGCAGAACGTCGCCGACCTGGATATTCGCGCCGGTGATGATCTTGTCGCGGCTGACTGCTCCGATGATGAATCCGGCCAGATCGTACTCGCCCGCGTTGTAGAAGCCCGGCATCTGGGCGGTCTCGCCGCCAACCAGAGCGCAGCCATTGGCGCGGCAGGCCTCGCTGATCCCCTGGACGACGGTTTCTACGACATTGCCCTCAAGCGCACCTGTCGCGAGGTAGTCGAGGAAGAAGAGTGGCGTCGCGCCCTGCACGGCAATGTCGTTGACGCAGTGGTTGACCAGGTCCGCCCCCACCGTGTGGTGGATTCCGAGCTCGAAGGCGACCTTCAACTTGGTTCCGACGCCGTCCGCGGAGGAGACCAGGACGGGGTCGGGAAACTTAGCGAGGTCGAGGGCGAAGAGGCCGCCGAAGCCACCGATCTCGGACAAGACATTCTTATTGAAGGTCTTGCGCGCGAGCATCTTGATGCGCTGCTTGGCCCGGTCGCCGCTGGTGATGTCTACCCCGGCGTCGGCGTAGCTGATCGAGGCCTTCTTTTTGGCGGCAGGCGTGGCATCAGCTGCCTTGCCGGCTCCCTTTTTCTTGGCGGTTTCGGTGGTGGAAGACGAGGCGGATTCGAGAGGTAGTTCGTCGGACAAGAGAGTGCTCCATCGCTTGGCAAAAAAGAGGCTTCAGTCTAACAGGGCAGGAATGAAGACATCGTCAAAGACCAGAGGGTTGTACTCCTAGTATGCGCGAACGTTGGTCCTCTGTGGGGATCGGACAGGCAGCAAATCTTCCGAAGATGCGATATCGGTAGCGCGCCAGCAGGGCATAACCGGCCTCTCGCAGCCGGATCGGGACAATTCTGACCAGCGCACCCAGGATCCCCCAGCCCCCGCCGATCAGCCGCAGCGCCTCGGCGACCGCCTCGGACCGGCGATAGATCGTAGCCCCCGGGGTGAGTGCATTGGCGATCAGGATCACCCCCTCGGGCTCCAGCGGGTCGGCCGGGAATGCGGCGAGCAACTCGCATCCAAGGGTGCTTTCGAGCGGAACAAAGCGGAGGCAGGCTGCCTTGTCGACGCGCAGAAGGTTGCGAATGACGCGGTTGCAAAAGCCGCAGACGCCGTCATAGAGCACGACCGGCCGGCCAGTAAGCGCGATGGCGTCAAGGTCCGTCACTGCTCTCCAGTGTAGACCTGAACGCGCTCGCGGACCGGCCGCAGGTCGGCCTCTAGGCGGTCGTATCAACGAGGTTTCCCGTAGCCTGGCCGCCTTGCGAGAGATAGCTCGCAAGCGCGAGCAGGCCGCCGGAGGTATTGCCCGAGGTAAGCGAGGCCGAGATTGTGTCCAGCAGCTTGCTCAGGGAAGCGGAGGAGTCGCTGCTGCTGGTCGTGTCGTCAGTAGCCGACGCTGCGGTTGCGTTCTGGGCCTTCAGATCGGCCCTGACCTTAGTCAGGAGGGTCGTGGCTTCAGAGACATTGTTGGAGGCAAGGGCCTTCAGGAGCTCGACCAGATCTTTGTCGAGCGCGCTGACCGAGGTCGAGGAGGTGTCCGTGCTTGTGGCAGCCGCGCTGGCAGCGGCGGCCGTTGTTGCGGCTGCGGTGGTGGTCGTTGTTGCATAGGAGGCGGGGTTGAGCAGCGTCAGCGAGGAGATCGCGGAGAGGGACATAGGTGCCATCCTGGGTTGAACTGAATTCCCGGGTGCCGGGGGCCGATAGATCTCCTATCGACAGCATCGCGAAAAGCTTGAGAAGAAAATCACCCGGTAGAACGAGCCCCGCCATGGCTCGATCCGGCAGAAGCTGCACTTCTATACTGGGGGAATGTCTCGTACCCTTACTCGCTCCCGCCAGTTGCAGCAACGTGCCGAAGGATTTCTTCCCGGGGGCGTCGACTCGCCCGTGCGCGCCTTTCGTGCCGTGGGCGGCGATCCGCCGTTCGTCACCCATGCGGAGGGGGCGTATCTCTTCGACGCCGACGGCAATCGGTACCTGGACTTCTTCGGATCGTGGGGCCCGATGATCCTCGGCCACGCCTTCGCGCCGGTGGTTGAGGCGGTCCGCGTGGCTGCGGGGAAGGGAACCAGTTTTGGCGCGTCGACCGCCGCCGAGGCCGACCTGGCCGAGCTTGTGACACGCTGCTTTCCGTCGATCGAGCGGCTGCGCTTCGTCAGCTCCGGAACCGAGGCCTGCATGTCGGCTGTCCGGCTGGCGCGCGGATTTACCGGTCGCAACTTCGTCATCAAATTCGAGGGCTGCTACCACGGCCACTCCGATGCCATGCTGGTCAAGGCCGGAAGCGGCGTCGCGACCTTCGGAATCCCCGGGTCTGCGGGGGTCCCGGCAGAGACGGCGATGCACACCCTCGCGCTGCCCTATAACGATCTCGCGGCAGTGGAAGCGGCGTTTGAAAGCCATCCCGAGCAGGTAGCCTGCATCATCGTCGAGCCGGTCGTCGGGAACGCCGGGACGATCATTCCCGGATCGGGGTATCTGCAGGGGCTGAGTGACCTTACGAAGAAGTACGGCGCGCTCCTGATTCTCGACGAGGTGATGACTGGCTTCCGGCTCTCACTTGGTGGTGCGCAGCAGCTCTACGGAGTTACTCCGGACCTGACGACGCTCGGAAAGATCATTGGCGGCGGGCTGCCCTGCGGCGCATTTGGCGGCCGTGCAGAGGTGATGGAGTTTCTGGCACCGCTTGGACCGGTCTACCAGGCGGGCACACTGAGCGGAAACCCACTGGCCATGGCCGCTGGAATCGCGACCGTCGGGCATCTCCTCGAACACCCGGAGATCTACGCCGGCCTTGAGACCACGACCGCGGCGATCGCCGAGGGCGTTCTTGCCATCGCGCAGGAGCTTGGCGTACCCATGTCTATGAACCGCGTCGGCTCGATGTTTACCTGGTTCTTCACCGGGCAGGCCGTCGCAAACTTCGAGGATGCTGCGACCTCCGACACCGCAGCCTTCGCAACATTTCATCGGAAGATGCTCGATGCAGGAATCTGGCTGCCGCCCAGCCAGTATGAGGCGGCGTTCGTGGGGATGCAGCATGGCACGGCAGAGGTTGAGGCCACGCTGGCTGCCGCTCGGGCTGCGCTGGCTAAGTAGGCTTTACGATCCCTCCATTCGCTTGCCTTTGCGCAGGAATGGGAAAGAGTCACGCCCGCATCAAAAGGCAACCGCAGGTCCTTCGACTTCGCTCAGGATGACAGAGTTTGGGAGGTCGAAGGCTGGGGAGTGCAGCCACACGATCGCACACTTATTCGTCATCCCTGAAGGGAATCTGCGTTTCAGGCTGCCACGGGTTCCTTCGGCTCCATAAAGAGTCGGCCCACCACAATCAGGACCACCAGCATCCCCGCACAGATCGCAAACACCCGCGAGACCCCCATGTGCGTCGCAAGAATCCCGCTCAGGATCAGGCCAAGGATCTGCGCCGTAAAGATGACAGACATGACCGTCGATCCGACCCGCCCCATCAGGGCAGCCGGCGTCTCCTGCTGGATCAGCGTCTGGGCCGGGATGATGATGCCCGCGACCGCGCATCCGATGATGAGGTTGCCGAGGATCGTCGACCAGACGTGGGGTAGCGCCGTCAGCATGATCAGTCCAGCCGCAATTCCGCCCAGCCCGGAGTAGACCAGTACCGTGTTCTTCACGTGCTTGCCGAGGGTGTTCAGGCCATTGACGCCGATCATCATGCCCAGCCCTATCATTGCGCTGGCTAGGCCGAAGACGCGGGTCGAAGCGTGCAGGCTGTCCCGCACATACACCGCGATCAGCGGTCCAAAGCAGCCGAGCACGAACATTCCCGACGCCAGGGCAAGGATGACGAAGAGCAGCGCAGCGTGGTGGACGATAAAGCTGATCCCCTGCTTCATATCGCTCCAGACCCGTGCGACGCCGGTTGCATCGCCAGTGGGTTGCGCCTCTGCCGGTGCCGCCGTGGGGTCCGTGCGGGAGAGGCTGACCGAGGCGATCAGGCAGGCGGAGCCTACAAAGCTCACCGCATCCAGCAGATAGCAGCTCACCGGTCCAAAGGACGCAACCAGGAAGGCAGCCGTCGCCGGGCCGATGATCCGCATTCCGAACATGACCTGTTGCATCAGCGCGTTCGCCGATCGGAGACCATGCATCGGCACGGCCGACCGGATCGCCACGCCCTGGGCCGGCCCGAAGAAGCTCGAAACCACGCTGATCGCTGCCAGAATGACGTAAAAATGCCAGGCGGTGGTCGCGAGCAGAAGGCAAAGAACGAGCACCGCGCGGATGCTATCGCTCGCCACCATGGTCGGCTTCAGCGGCCAGCGATCCACGAAGACGCCGGCGAGGATTCCAAGGATGGCGATTGGCAGGAGATAGGCGATCTGCACCCCGGTAATCTGCTGCGCCGTTCCGTGCAGCCGGAAGGTCAGAATTCCGATGACCGCAAAGAGCGCAAGGAAGTCGCCAAAGGCCGAAACGATCTGCGCGTACCAGAGCCTGCGCATCACGGGGATGCGCAGGACAGCCCCCATACTCAGTTGCTCAGGAGGGAGAGTGGCCTCGACGGTCTGGGACGGCGTACTCATGGGTATGCCAATCCTACCGCACAAGCAGCTTGCAACCCTTAGTTTCTGGCCGTTCGCGAAAGGCTAGAAGTGATCTTCCCAGGCCTCAGGCGTGACGAAGGTCCCTGGAAAGTCCTGGTAGATGGCGAGCAGCTGCCGCGTCGCCTCAACCGTCGGCAAGCGCCGTGCTCCCAGTCCCTCTCCACCGCCATCGTGCAGGACGATATTTGAGGAGCGGCGATGGCCCTGGATCCGGCGAATCCCGCTCTGGACGCGGGCAAGAATCGTGGCCGCATCAACCGGCTTCCAATCCTGCAC
>CAZZZQ010000286.1:859-5236 GCA_964658405.1 uncultured Sphingomonas sp. | reverse complement strand
CGAGGATTCCATCCGTGGGGGTCGCATTGGGCAGCGGATAGACCGATGAGTTTGCGAAGAGGAACTTCGCTACGGGGTTGACGATTGGAACGCCTTTGTTCCCGGCATAGGGGGCAAAGTTATTGCTCGGGTCGTAGAGCTGGATCGGATTTCCGCCGTTGAGGAGGGCCGAGAAATCGCCGCCGCGCATGGCTGCGGAGAGGACGCTCGCAGTTCCGATGCCGCCCTTGTGATAGCGTGCGCCAAGATAATCGACGAAGAAGAAGAGCTTGTCGTGAAGGATCGGTCCGCCCAGGGAGCCGCCAAACTGGGACTGTGAGAATGGATTGACGGCGATCCCCTGGTTGTTATTGGTCCAGGAGTTGGCGTTCAGGCGATAGTCCTGCACGTAGCCATAGGCGGAGCCGTGGAACTTGTTCGTACCGCTCTTGAGGACACTGACGATCCCGCCACCGTTGACGTTTCCGTAGTCAGCCGGGGAGTTCGCGGTGAGGACCTTGATCTCCCCGAGCGCCTCGGGAGCAGGGCTGTATGAGATGACGTTGTTGAAGGTCTCGTTCATGTCGATGCCGTCGAGGGTGTAGTTGTTCGACTGGGCGCGATTTCCGTTGACGTTCGGGGTGTCCTGCCATGACGTGCTGCGCTCGATGCTGGTCGTTCCGGTGGTCCCCGCCGTGTTGACGGCGCCCGGCAGATACAGGGTGAGTGCGGAGAAGTCGAGACCGTTCAGCGGGACATTCTGGATGGCATTCGCGGTGAAGGTGGTGCCGAGGGTGGCGTCGTTGGTATTGAGGATCGGCGCGGCCTCGGAGACGTTGACCGTTATGTCCGAACCCCCGATGGCTAACTTCACGTTGAAGGTCGCCGTCTGCAGGACTTCGAGATCGAAGGCCGGCAACGCGTTCCGGCTGAAGCCGCTGGCTTCGACCGTGATCGTGTAGCGGCCGATTGGAAGGAACTGGATGCGGTAGAAGCCGCTGCCATTGGTGGTGGTTACGGAATCGACGCCGGTGGAGAGATTGTGCGCGGTGATGTGCGCGCCAGAGACGACGGCTCCACTCGGGTCAGTGATGGTTCCTGTAACTGCACCGGTTACAGTCTGGGCGTTCGCCGCGTGGAGGCCCGCAAACAGGACGATGACGGCTGCAAAGACAAGCTTCAGGACGTTGAAGTTCATAGGGTGTTCGCTCCAGTTTGGTCCGATATGGCGACGGTGCAACGGTGTATACGGGGCGCTTAATGGTGCGTTCGACAGGGACAGTCGTGCCACAGCTTCTCAATCGCATTTCCTGAGAAGGTGGCTTCGGCCTTGGTATTTGTGCAGATACGTTAGTTTGCTTGGACTGAACGGTAGCATAGCTTTGCCAGTTATTTGCAGAAAAATGACAAAGAGAGCTCATTTTGAGCAGTATCGTTCAGAAGCCGTTACGAAAGCTGCACTCAATGGACGCTTCGCTACGTTTGAGTAGGGGCGTTCGAGCGTTGCGCGGGGACGGGTAACTTTGGAATCAGGTTAGGTCCGAAGCGATGACGCTGAATTTCGCGTCTACTTCTCGCCACCGAATATTTGCTTCAAAGGGCTGCGGACGGGAGTCAGGAGACCGTTAATGAGACCGGTCTGGATTGTCACGAAGATCGCTTCTGTGCGATCGCTGACGTCGAGCTTCTCGGTGATGTAATTCCGTACCGTGAACTATGACCCCCGTAAGCTGAATCCGTCTGCAATCACCACCGAGAGGCGAATACGGCTTAGGATGATGTGAGCAGGTTGAATTCGTTCCTAAGTGAGAGTCGGGATTGAAGCCAGGGCATTGGGTGCGGTCGGTTGTGCGGAGCTTGATGCTCGTTGGGATGTTCGTCGAAGCAGGCGTCGAGCTGCTCTCGACCAGGCCAGCGACGCGGGCGAAGCGGGCCGACTGGCTTCATCGTTTCTGTAAACGGTCGCTACGCCGCATGGGAATTACCGTAACGATGCACGGAAGCTTCCCGGAGCGCGGTGCGCTCATCACAAATCATCAGACGTATATGGATATCGTGACGATTGCGTCGCTTCATCCCTGTGTCTTTGTCTCAAAGGCTGAACTGGTCAAGGTTCCGGTGCTGGGTTGGATGACGACGATGGCGGGGACGGTCTTTGTGGAGCGCGGGCGCGGCGGGTCCGCACAGCGTGCGAGCGAGGGCATGAACGCAGCCTTCGATGCTGAACTGCCAATTGTTTTCTTTCCGGAAGGAACGACGACGAGCGGATTGGAGATGCTGCCCTTCCGGTCGGGACTGATCGCCCAGGTCATGGCTGCGGATGCGCCAATGACCGCCGGATTTTTACGGTATTCGATCGGCCCCGACAACGGCGATGATGTCACGGTCAACGAGAATGTCGCGTGGGGCGATCTGCCCATGTTTGAGCATATCTTCACCTTCCTTGGCCTGCGGGGCGTGCATGTCGATGTGACGTTTGCTGAGGAGCCAATTCGTTTCTCGAGCGATCTGCTGCATCGCAAGGAGGCCGCAGTCGAGGCCCAGGCAGCGGTTCAGAGCCTGTCGTCGCCGGAGCGGATTCACTCGTTCGCAATGAACGATTCAACCAATGTTGACCTGATGTAGACAACCTGTTCGAGAAGCAACGGCAAGATGGTATCGAAAGCTCCTGGTCCTCACACTGTTCGAAGGAGAGTCGATGCTTACTGCCACAGGTTCACCGCTTCCTGTCTCTTGTTCAGCCTCGATCCCGGCGCTACTTCCAACCGTTTCAATCAGTGATCAGCCTCCTCGAAAAAAAGACGTTCGACTCGAAACTGGCGCGTACGTCGCAAGACTTGCTGCGACCGATCTGGAGCGGATTGCGGCCTTTCGGCTCAGGTTTGTCGTCTTCAACCTGGAGATGCAGGAGGGCCTCGAGTCCGCGTACGTCAATGGCTACGACGTCGACCAATACGATGAGGTCTGCGATCATCTGATCGTCGAAGAGAAGGCCACCGGTGAGATCATCGGGACCTATCGGATCCAGATGGGAGACGTTGCGGCCAGCTACTTCGGGTACTACAGCGAGCAGGAGTTCGACTTCGCCCCGTTCGAAGCGATGCGCGAGCAGATCGTTGAGCTCGGGCGGGCCTGCATCCATCGCGACCATCGGTCCACGGAGGTGCTGCACCTGCTCTGGCGCGGGATTGCACGGTACGCGCTGGCGAACGGAGGCCGGTACATGATGGGCTGCTGCAGCCTGACCTCTCAGGATCCCGAGATGGGCCATGCAGTCTATCGGTCGCTTGAGAACTACATGGTGGAACCGGCGTTGCAGACCCTGCCGACCCCGGCGTTTCGCATGCCCGCAAGCGTCGATGCGCTGACCGATGTTCGAGCGCCAAAGTTGCTGCGGGCGTATCTCACGCTCGGTGCGAAGATCTGTGGACCGCCGGCAATCGACCGCGACTTCAAGACGATTGATTTTCTGACGTTGCTCGATCTTCAAACGCTTCATCCCCGCATGGCGACACGCTTTCTGGAAGGGCGATAAGCGAGCGATGGAGTTCGCTCAGCGTGTTCTTCGGACTGTCCGCTCGATCTATCGCAGTATGTACCTCTTGTTATTGCTTATTGCGGCGACCGTAGATGGCCATCTGCGAAGGCCGCGTAGTGCTGCTGAAGGTGCTGTGTGGATCCACGGCTGGTGCAGGAGAATCGTACGAGCGCTCGGGATTGAGTGCCAGGTCGACGGGGAACTGCCGCGGAGTGGTGCCGTGGCTTCGAATCACCTTAGCTATCTCGATATCCTTCTCTACAGCGCGGCTACACCGTTTGTAATGGTCGCAAAGCGTCAGCTGCGGAGCTGGCCTCTGCTCGGCTGGCTGACAGCGCAGGCGGGGACGGTCTATGTAGAGCGGTCAGAGGATGTGCCCGCTGGCCACGAGCGCCAGACCCATGCGGAGGTCAACCGCATGATGGCGGAGGCCTTCGCGACCGGACTGCCGGTGCTCTTCTTCCCGGAGGGAACAACAACGGATGGAACGCAGGTTATTCCATTCCGGCGTGGACTCTTTCACTCGATTCTTGATGGAGGGATCTCGCTGAGTGCTGCTGCGCTTCGGTTCGAGATCGCAGGCGAGAACGGCAACGCATGTGTCGGGCGTGAGGTTTGCTTCGTGGGAGACGCATTGTTTGCGCCGCACATCGTTCGCTGCCTTGGGTTGCGAGGGTTGAAAGCTCAGATCAGGTTCGGCGAAAAGATCCTTGCGCGTCAGGACCGGTTCGTTCTCGCTGAGACTGCACGGGCAGCCGTTGAGGAGATCTTCGGGTCGATCAGTTGTCGCGCCGACGAACCAGTGTCGGTCAGCTCAGGCTATCAATCCAGCCTGGCGGAGTCGTTTCAAAATCTGCTCG
>CAZZZQ010000286.1:0-849 GCA_964658405.1 uncultured Sphingomonas sp. | reverse complement strand
TCGACCAGTCCAGTGAGTCTGTTCCCTCTACGGTTACAGTTTCATGTCTTGCCGACGGGATGACATAAAGCTCCGCCATCGGCAGTGCCGTTGCGTTGTACTGATCGACTACGCTTGCCTCAGTGCGGCCGCGCTCGCGTATGTCGCGATGGATGCGGCGTGTCAGGCAAAGGGCTTGCGGAGCGTTGACGTAGATGCTGAAGTCGTACAGTCCTCTCAGCTCCTCGTAGTGCAGAGCGAGAATGCCTTCAACGATGATGACCTTCGCGGAAGGGATCAACTCCGTCTGGTCGAGAACGCGGGTGTGACTTGCGAAGTCGTAGATGGGGCGGTCGATGGGTTTTCCGGCAGCAAGCAATTGCACATGATCGGCGAGCAACTCCGCCTCGAGTGAGTCGGGATGGTCGAAGTTCTGGAGCGCTCGTTCAGGGGGATCGAGGTGGCTCAGGTCTCGATAGTAGAAGTCCAGCGGAAGTAGGGTCGCTTCGAACTGCGAGGTCAGCTCACGGGCAAGCGTGGTCTTGCCGGAGCCCGAGCATCCGCCGATCCCTACGATCAGCGGGCGGCGATGGTAGAGCGGAAGCTGCTCGGCGGAACTCATACGCTTGGGGCGTCCTTTGAGACCAGCTGCGGCACGAGCGCGGAGAGCAGGCTGCTGAAGCGCTGTTCGACGCGGCGGCCCGTCTCCATGACCTCCTCGTGGTCGATCTTTTCGTCGAGCACACCGGCCGCCATGTTAGTGACGAGCGAGATGCCGAGGACATCGATGCCCATGTGCCGGGCGATGATGACCTCGTGCACGGTCGACATGCCGACGAGGTCAGCGCCGAGCGTGCGGAAGGCGCGGAT
>CAZZZQ010000285.1:0-5237 GCA_964658405.1 uncultured Sphingomonas sp. | reverse complement strand
GGCTTGCTTGGTGTGATCGGTGCATGTGCGCTGATCACCCATGACGCACAGATTGCCATGCTGACGACCACCCTGATCTGTTGCTACTGTGGTGGCCTAGTCGCCCGGCTTTCGGTGCGTCCGGCTCTCTGCTTTGTCAGTTTGCTGCTTGCGGTGATTCCAACGATTGGTGGCCTTCTCGCAGTAGATCTTCACGGAATTCACAGGGCGGCTTACCTGGGGCAGGCTGTCCTGCTCGTAAGCCTCCTAATTGCCGCGATCGAGACGGTTGCGTACCTTTTTCGCACGGCACTCGACCAGCTGCTGACCAAGCGCGATCTCTCGAAGATGGCCCAGACGGACGACCTCACCGGCCTGCCGAATCGGATCTCTTTACGCCGTCACTTTGAAAATGATATCGAGCAGATCGGTCGCGGAGAGGGCATGATGGCCGTGCACGCCTTCGATCTGGACCGGTTCAAGGCGGTGAACGATAACTTCGGCCACCCAGTCGGTGACACGCTACTCAAGGCGGTCGCCATCCGGCTTCGGGCGACCCTGAAGGCGGGTGACCAGGCGATCCGCACGGGCGGTGACGAGTTCATCATCCTCCAAACCGGTCTCAAGTCGGCGGATGAGGCTCGTGCGCTGGCGGAACGTGTTCTGAAGATTCTCAGTGATCCCTACTACCTGGAAGACCGGGAGGTGGTGATCGGGGTCAGCATCGGGATCGTCATGGTTCCCAAGGACGGCCTGATTCTCGAGGTCCTCCTCGGACGGGCTGACTCGGCTCTTTACCGCGCAAAGCGTGAAGGAAAGAGCCGGATTGTCTTCTGGGATAAGAAGCCGTTCCTCATGGAAGCCTGAGAGCTTCAGACCTCGCTGCTTCAAGCCCGGCTCCTTCCTCTCCCTCGAAAAAGCAACGGATGAGCAAAAAAGACCTTTCTTCCGGGTGCCCCATTTGCATCTGAAATTGAGAAACCGTTTAAACCAGTTTCTTGAATTCAAAATCATTCGTCCGTCATCGAGCGGTACGGGAAAGCGGCATTCCATGTTTCATCTCCTGTGGGTCGTCCTCATCGGCCTCGTCATCGGCGTCATTGCCAAGTTCATCCTCCCGGGCGACAATCCGGGCGGTTTTATTGCCACGGTCCTCATCGGCATCGTTGGATCGTTCCTCGGAACCTATCTTGGCCGTGCGATCGGGCATTATGGTCCGGATCAGTCTGCCGGCTTTCTCATGTCGCTCGTTGGAGCCTTGATCCTGCTGGGGCTCTACCACCTGTTTACAAGGCAACGCATCCGCTAAGTCTCTCCGCCGGCTGCCTGTTCCAGCGCAGGCAGCCGTTTTGCTTGCAACTCCTCCTGTGTTCCGTGTAGAAGTATCGCGATGCAAGATCCTCTCCGTTCCGCTCTGCCAGTCCGCAGGTCGCTTCAGTCCAGGCCGGCCCTCTTCATTCTGGTTGCCGTTGTGATCCTGACGCTCGCAGCGGCAGGCTTTGTTCTAATCGAACGATCTCGCCAGACGGACCCTCCGCCCAAAGCTCCACCGCCGCAGCCCATCTCTCTCCTCGGTACGATCCGGGCCGCTCAAGCCTGAGAGCTAGGGATCCCTGTCCCAAGAGACAGGTGATTGAGGCTCGGCCCTTCTCTATAAAGTCTTTGTAGGACTCCTCGATAACGATGTGCTTCATGGATCCGTCCTAACCTTCACGGATACGGAAACTGTACACATCAGGAGCCAGGACAGGCGTGGATCAGTGCGCATGGTCTCAACGGCAAAACGGGAGAGCATGATTGAACGTGAGTTGAATCCACCAAGGTCCAGATTTCTACCTCTCTGGCTTCCTTTCTGTTGTGCTTTTACGATTCGACTGATCGTCGTTGCCTGCAACTTCAGGCAGACTCCTGACGCGGCTTACCTCTACGAGCGCTTCGGCTGGGAGATGGGCTGGACGGCGCGGGCGCTTGCGATGGGGCATGGCTTCAGTGCTCCGTTTGCTCCCCTGAGTGGGCCAACCGCCCTCGTTCCCCCGTTGTATCCTTCGCTGCTGGCTGAGATCTTCAGGATGTTCGGCGTCTACAGCGTCACGTCGGCCTTTACGATTCTTACGCTCAACAGCCTCTTCTCTTCGCTGATCTGCGTCACGCTTTACTTCATTGCGCGCAATACGTTCTCCGAGCGGACCGGCAGGATTGCAGCCTGGGCATGGGCGCTGCATCCGTTTGCGATCTACTTCTCGGGCGACCGTGTCTGGGACTATGCGCTGTGCGGACTGCTGTTTTCGGTCTGTATCCTGATCGCGCAACGCCTGCCTGAACAGCGCAATCTGCTGACCTGGCTGGGCTTTGGTCTGCTCTACGGGCTGACGGCGCTCTCAAATCCTGCCGTCCTCTGCACCTTTCCGTTCCTGCTTGCGTGGGCGCTCTACAGGGCTCGCGAGAGCTTCTGGGTCCGAAGCCTCCTCGGTCGAGGCGCTTTGGCCGTCTTCGGAGTGATCGTGATGGTTGGGCCGTGGACGGTGCGGAATCTCGAGACGATGCACGTTCTCTGCCCGATCCGGGATAACTTCTGGCTGGAGTTCTACGCCGGAAATGCCGGCGATACCTCCGACCCGAATCCAGCCTGGGCTCATCCCGCTACGAATCCAAAGGAGATGTCGCTCTACCTGGCCGGCGGGGAGACGAAGTACCTGGCCCAGAAACACCTGCTTGCTGTAGCCCAGGTGCGCCAGCATCCCGTGCTCTTTGTGGAGGTTACGGTTCGCCGCATCGTCTACTACTGGACGGGCTTCTGGAGCTTTTCGCCGCGATTCCTGAAGGGCGAGCCATTCGAGATCCCAACGGTCGTCTTCTGCGGGAGCCTGACGGTGCTGATGCTGATGGGAATGGCCCAGCTCTTCCGGCGGAACCGCACGGCGGCGTTCCCGTACATGGTCTTCCTGCTGATCTTTCCGCTGACCTACTACATCACGCATCCGCTGATGGACTATCGGCAGCCCATTGAGCCGGAGATCACGATCCTCGTGGTCCTTGCGCTGACGCCATCACGGGCAGAGAAGACGGAAGAAGAGGAACGAGCTGAAGAGTATCGCTTCGCACAGGTCTAAAGTGCGCTTACGCGAAACGTCCAAAACTTTACGAGGTAGCGGCCGCACGGTGTAAGGGCGTACCTGCCACAACTCGTTTCTGCCGGGAAGCATCCATGACAAGATGGCTCCGCAAGAGAAATCCCCAAACGACCCGAACCGTGGCATGAACATCAAGGTATTTCTAACCGCGGTTGTAGTGACGGTCCTGGTCCTGATCGTCTTCTTCTACTTCTTCCTGGCGAAGGCGGGAACAAAGGACGTTCCCAAGGCAAACCAGCCGCACCCCAACTCCATGGTGATGCCGCTGCATCCGAGCCAGGTACGCGCCGCCTAAGCAGCGCGTACCCGGCAGAGATCTAGGCCCACTCGCCCTGCCGCATCAGCGGCTCGGAGGTGCCGTCGGCGGACAGGCCGTCGACGTCCATCGTGCCCGAGCCGATCATCCAGTCGACGTGGATCAGGCTGGAGTTTGCGCCCATCCCGGCGAGGGTAGCTTCATCCATGTGCTCGCCGCCCTTCAGGCAGGTCGCGTAGGCCTGGCCGAGAGCGATGTGGCTGGCTGCGTTCTCGTCGAAGAGCGTGTTCCAGAAGAGCACGCCGCTTTGAGCGATCGGTGAGGAGTGGGGTACAAGTGCAACCTCTCCAAGTCTGCGGGCTCCCTCGTCGGTTGAGATCAGCCGGTTCAGAACATCTTCACCCGCCGTTGCTGTGGCCTTGACGATCTTGCCGCCTTCAAAGGTGCAGGTGATGTTTTCGATCAGCGTTCCCTGGTGGGAGAGCGGCTTGGAGGCCTTGACGAAGCCGTCGACCCGGTCCTTATGGGGCGTCGTGAAGCACTCTTCCGTGGGGATGTTTGCGTTGCAGAAGACGCCGTTGCCTGCTTCGCCGCCTCCGCCGGCCCAAAGATGATCGTCAGCGAGGCCAACTGTGAGGTCGGTCGTGCCGTCGGCGTTATGGAAGCGGAGGGCGTGGTAGCGCTTCTCGTTCAGGTAGGCGACGCGCTCGTGGATATTTTTGCTATGGGCCTTCCATGCGGCAACCGGATCGTCCGAGGTTGCGCGGGAGGCGGTAAAGATCGCGTCCCAGAGCTTTGCGACGGCCTCCTGCTCGGGCAGGGCAGGGAAGACCAGCTTTGCCCATGCCGGGGTGGCGGCGGCGACGATCGACCAGTTGATGGCGTGGCGGGTGATCAGCTCCATGGCGGGCTTATTGGCCTTTGAGCCGGCGATGTTGGCGCGGGAGACCTTGGCGGGATCCTGTCCGCCGAGCAGCGCGGGGTTCGATCCGGCGATGGCGAGCCGTGCTGCTCCGCTACCGAATGCCGCGGCGATGCCGTCTGCCATCCACTGGGCGGCGTGGTCGAAGGAGGCGTCCTGTGCGTACTTGTAGCGGGCGAGAACGGTCTCATCGTCGCCGTAGAAGGTGGTGACGAGCAGGGCACCGGCCTTGTAGGCGTGCTCCGTGATGCGGCGGACGAGGGGGAGCATCTCGATCGACGCGGAGATCAGCAGCTCCTGGCCGGCCTGCAGGTTGAGGCCGACGTGGACGGCGACCCTGGCGAAGCGATCCAGCTTTTCTTCAAAGGGGAGCGAGGCGAAGTCGAACGAGGGGGAGGCGGGCGCAACGGCAGTAGACATGAGTCCAGCCTAGAAGCCTCGCCCTACAAATAGCAAGCGTCAGCCGAATGAGCTGTTGCCTGCACGCGAAGCGTCCAAGGATCCTGCGGAGTGGTGCCCGCCCGGTGTTCTAAAGCTTGGTGTAAATATCCCGGAAGTCGTAGCAGCCCTGCTTCTGCAGCAGCAGCCATTCGGCGGCGCGAACCGCACCCTCGGCATAGCCGCGGCGCGAGAATGACTCATGGGTGAGCACGAGGCGGTCCGAAGCACTGCGGGCCTCGAGCACATGGAGTCCCATGACCTCGCCCTCGCGGATGGCCTCGATCGGGACATCTTTTACATCGGCGGCCGTCTCGACCATCTCGCCAAGGCTGATTGCCGTGCCGGAGGGGGCGTCCTGCTTGGTCGCGTGGTGGGTCTCGGTGATGCGGAAGTCGTAGCCGGAGCCCTTGAGCGCGCTGCCCATGGCGGTCGCCAGCTGGAGCATGACCTGGACGCTGATCGAGAAGTTGGTGCCATGGAGCAGGCTGGCGCCGCGACGGTCTGCAAG
>CAZZZQ010000284.1:0-5247 GCA_964658405.1 uncultured Sphingomonas sp. | reverse complement strand
CCTGGATGACATTATTCTGCGGATCGTTCTGGCGGGAGTCGATGACGTTGTAGATCGCGTCGGCCTTGCCAAAGGTCGGGTGCGGATCAACCCCTTGAGCCGTTGAGATCCAGCAGAGGCGGGTCGGCTTCAGCTCTCGCTTGTACTCATAAAACGGGGCGTAGCCAAAGTCCTTGCCGGGAAGAAGGCCGAACTTCCAGAGGTGGTAGGCGATATCCTTGCCGACATACGTGACGGTTCCGTTGGAACGCACAATCACCTTGGCATCCTCGTCCGGCAGGCTGGAGTCCGCGGTTGCAATCTCCTCCGCCGTCCCGGCACGGCGCATCACGTAGCAGCCCTTGTTCTTGCCGAGAGTTTCGAGGTAGAGGACACCCTTTTCGAGCATCAGCGTACGGGCGGCGTCCCAGAAGTGGAGCGTCAGGATCTCACTCTCGCGAGGCAGGAAGTCGTACTCGATACCAAGCCGCTCCATCGTCTGCAGGTGCCGATAGAGGACTGCCGTCGAGATGAGTTCGGCGATGGCGGCGATATCGTTGCCGCCCTGCTCAAGCGCGTGTAGCGTGTCCAGCCGCAGCTGCTTTCGAGCTGCAAGGGCAGTCGGATCCGCGGTGTACCACTGCGAGACGCGGGCATAGAGATCCCAGCAGTAAAAGTCGATGCGCTGGTTGGTCTCAATCATCTCGGTGAGAAGCTCGCGTGTGCTGTCGAGCGTCTGCCCCTCGAGATGAATGAGCCCGACGACGACGTCCGCAACCTGCACACCGGTGTTGTCGATGTAGTTCTGGACGCCTACCTCCCAGCCGGACTTATAGCTGTCCGGCCGAAGCAGCCGCTGGAAGGTATCGCCAAGGATCGCATTGCGCAGATGGCCAATATGGGCCGCCTTGTTCGGATTGATGCTGGTGTGCTCGATCAGGCGGAAGCCGGGGCCACCGACGTCGGCGTGACGATCGGCCGCGATGTTGCGGACGGCGGCGGCACGGTCGAGGCGGACGTTCAGATAGCCGGCTCCGGCGACTTCGACACTTGCGATGCCTTCCATCTCCGGGAGCGCAGCGGTCAGCTCTGCGGCAAGCTCCGTCGCGATTGCGCGTGGCGCCTTTCGAAGCCGCTTCGCCAGCTCAAAGGCGACCGGCAGTGCAAGTTCGCCAAGCGCAATGCTGGGTGGCTGCTCGACGGCAAGCTGGCCGAGGGTGATGTCGTACTTGGCCAGCAGAATGGCCTGGATTCGTGCAAGAAGAACCTGTTGCGCTGTGCGATACATGCGTGTCTTTCCCGTCTGTGAGGCGATATGGCCTGGAGCTTAGGGCAGTTCAGCAGGAAGGGTTTCAATCTCTGCGAGGAACGGCTTGTGGTTGTGGATCTTGAAGCGATGGATCAGGAAGATGATTCCGCCGGCTCCGGTCACTGAGAGCAGCAGCCATGCATGGAGCACCAGGCCGAAGAGCGCCGCCTGGGGCTCTCCCGCACCGTGACTTACCAGCGAGGTCTTGGCGGCCATTTCGAAGGTCCCGATGGCTCCCGGCGAACTCGGGATCAGGTAGGACAGGTTGGTCGCCGAAACCGCCTGCCAGGGGCCAATACGATCGGAGACGAGACCCAGCAGGTTTGCTGCGGAGACGAAGATCATCCCTTCGAAGAACCAGATGATCGCGGAGTAGAGCAGGAGCTGGACAGAGCCGAGCACGCCGATCTGACGAATGCAGTCCAACGCCAGGAAGACCCAGTGGTCCAGCTTCTCAACAAGTGGCTTTCGAGGAAGCTTCGCAAAGAGGTTTCGCAGGGGCGTGACCAGGAGCTGCGCTCCGAAGATCAGAACCAGCAGACCCACGAGGGAGATTGCCAGCGTAATCTCGGCGAGAAGCTTGAAGTGCGGGCTGACCCCCTCGCCCATCGTCGAAACGAAGAGCAGCACCAGGATAAAGATATCGAGCAGCTTCTCGAGGATGACCGTGCTGAGGATGACCGAGGGCGAGGCACCCAGATCGCCGGCGTAGGTAAACACCCGCATAATGTCGCCAATACGCAGGGGGAGGATATTGTTTGCCGCGAGCGAGGTCATGAGTACCCGCGCACACACGCCGAAGCCCGCACCGGTGGGCAGCATCATGCGGGTCCAGCGGACACAGCGGAGGGTATAGCTGCCCAGCGTAAAGAGAAGTACGCCAGCAATCCACACTGGATGGACAAGCCGAACCGCCTTAATCTGCGCAAACGAGATTCCTTTGAAGGTGAACCAGAGGAAAAACGCGCTGATCAGGAGACCGGGAATGGTCTTCAGCAGATTGTGACGACTCTTGGGCTGAGCTTGGTCAGTCACGCGGGCACCCGGTGGAGAAGTCCTTTTCTACAGGGCAGGCGCAACGATCTGAGGCTGAAGTGAACATACGCACTCCTGATTGTAAACGTGGCCCATCTTCCAATCCCGAGCGGCTACCGCAGATTGCGGAGCTTGGAAAGAGCCTAAAGTACAGAGCTGCGCCTTCCTGGCCACACCGTTGTGACCTCATTCTTCGTCTATCAGTCAGCTCTGCGTCCTGCGTAGGATGTTCTACTACTTGGGGCGCTACACCTTCGAAGGACCTTTTGGGAGCATACTTTTGAGCACGACGGTCATAACCCAGCCACTGATCTCCTCGCCGCGAGTGACCGTGCCTCGGCGTGAGCGGAGATCAGGGGTATTGCTCGTGAGCTTACTGACGTGCGTGTCCCTCGGTGTCCACGGCTACCATCCCTATGCTGAGGATGGCGGGCTCTATACCGCTGGGATCAAGCGCCTGCTCAATCCGGCGCTTTACGCCGACAGCGCTCCGTTCGTCGACGCTCACCTTCGTTATTCCGTCTTCGCGCCGTCCATCGCCGCGCTCGCCCGTCTGACCCACTCAAGCCTGCCTGCCCTCCTCTTTGTCGTCTACCTGGCGTCGATCTGGGCTACGCTCTTCGCAGCCTGGCTTCTCGCGAAGCGATGCTTTCCAACGAAACACGGCCAGGTTGGAGCGGTGACGCTGATCGCGGCGTGGCTGACTATCCCGATCGCCGGGACGTCGCTGATGATGATGGATCCGTATGTCACCGCGCGGAGCATCTCGTTCCCATGCACTCTTCTCGCACTGGTCGCGGCCCTCGATGCCGGGCAGGCGCTGGACTCATTCAAGCGACGTACGAGCTTCGCGCTATGCGGTCTGATGCTCCTCCTTGCGGCGGTCACGCATCCTCTCATGGCGGGCTATGCCTTCGCGGACGTGGCGGCGCTCTTTGTATTCCTGGCATCGAAGCGCACCTTCAGGGTATGGGGAGCGATCGCTCTCAGCCTGTTTGCCGTGATCGTCGGCGCCTGTGTCCGGGCAGCCTCCCCTGCCGAGACTCCCGATTACATCCAGGTCGCGATCACCCGCTACTACTGGTTCCTCTCCCGTTGGCAGTGGTACGAGATCCTCGGCCTCGTCGCACCCGTTCTTCTTCTGGCGGGCCTTCTGTTCCTCAGGCGTGATTCCATCGACGATGTCACCGGAGCACACCGGCGGGCTCGGACCAGTCTTACGATGACGGCTATCCTCAGTGCCAGCAGTTCGACGCTGATCGCCCTGCTCTTCGCCCACGAGCACGGCGTCTCGCACCTCGTAGCCCGCTTGCAGCCGCTGCGGTCCTTCCAGGTGGTCTATTTTCTAATGATTCTGAGTCTTGGTGCGGCTCTTGGTGATCGGCTACTCCGCCGGCGTCCCACGGTATGGATCGCCGGCTATTCGATCCTCGCCGGCATCATGTTCTTCGTCCAACGGAGCACTTACCCCTTCTCCACGCATCTCGAAACGCCTGGTGCCGCGGTCGTGAATGGCTGGGAGCAGGGCTTCGTATGGATCAGTCACAATACCCCGGAAGACAGCCTCTTCGCCCTCGATGCGGACTACATCTCGCGACATGGGGAAGATGCACAGAGCTTTCGAGCGATCGCGGAACGCAGCTCGCTTCCCGACTACTCAAAGGATGGCGGAGAGGCGTCGATTACTCCCCTGCTGACAAATGCCTGGAAGCTCGGCCAGACCGCCCAGAGGAATTTGAGCGAGGCGACCGATCCGGAGAGGATCACGCGATTGCGACCCTTCAACGTAAAGTGGGTCGTCCTTGAGCAGCACGCAAAAACGAGCTTCCAATGCCCTTATCAGAACAGCGTCGTAAGGGTGTGCCGGCTGCCCTGACGTGTTACGCTTCTTAAGTGGTTTGAGAGCGTAGCTCAGTTGGTAGAGCATCGCCCTTTTAAGGCGTTGGTCCTGGGTTCGAGCCCCAGCGCTCTCACCATCAACATTCAATAAGGCCGCCAACCTTACTCGACACCTCAAAAGCCTAAACAAATTCCCCGTTGCGAGTGATCGCAAAAAGGCACACTTTCGTCGGGCATCTCTTGCACCCCCTGCAAGTCCCAGACGAACAGTTGGCTGCCTCACCGCTCATCGCTGACAGGCTGGCCTGAAAGTTGTACGGGCTGAGTCGCAGTAAAACCTCCCCCTGTCCGCTTTCAACTCCCCGCGAGATCCAGAAGCCTTCATCTACCTGGTCTCCTGGCGTGACTGTGCCTTTTGAGTCGAGGCAATCGTCGAAGGCTTCGCACGATTGACGACAGGCTCAATCGACCATCCGGCCCCTGGCGATCGACACCGAAGACTTTATCGTGCGTTAACAGTCCATCCATACCCTACGTCAGGTAACGTGCGTGGAAATTCACGAGATCAGGGATAGACCATTCGATTGACTTCGACCATTCAACCAGGGCAATCCTCCTCTTGCGATCAGCAAGTGAGACCCCTGTTGAGCCGTTGTCTCTTTCTGGTTCTCGCACTTTCGGTCGTCCTGTGGGGAACGGGATACAAGCTCTCCCTCTATCATCCCCAGGCTTCCAACAGCGTACCGGTGAAACTTTGTACCCGTGCGAGCGACAAGGCGATCAGTACGGTCGAAGACGCCGTGACCGGTGGCGGAATGCAACTCGCAACGCTTCCACCTCCGCCCGTTCCGATAGCACATATCCTGCGTCTCATCGTTTGGGGCCAGCTTCCAAACAAGTCGAAGTGCTCCTACCCCTCGCATTGGGCATCCGATCTCTATCTTCGCCCCCCTCCGCCCCAGGCGATCTAATCCGGCGGACTCCCCGCCCTGTCCTGCAAATTCCCGATAACCATGTCCCGGTCGCGTTTGTGCGTTAGCACAAGGCAATGCATACTTGCGGCTATTTTCGCTCTCTTCCCTTCC
>CAZZZQ010000283.1:0-5260 GCA_964658405.1 uncultured Sphingomonas sp. | reverse complement strand
TGTGACTCGACGGTGCCAAAGGATGCATGCTCTCTATGGATCGTCGACGCTTCGTTTGCACTTCGATTGCCGCTGCTGCTGCTGTGCCCTTATCATCGTGGCCGATGCTCGCACAGGCCGCGCCACTTTCCGGCGGACCCGGAGTCGCCGTACTGCTGGTGGATACCGATCGCGTCACCACTCCGATTGACGTTCGGATCTACGGTCAGTTTCTCGAGCACATTGACCACTCGGTCGAGGACGGTCTGTTTGCGGAACAGATTCGTGGTGCGGGCTTTGAAGGGGATGACTTCAAGACCTACTGGCAGCCAGTCACGGAAGGCGGCCGCGTTGAACTTGCGACGATCAACTTCCACAATGGCAGTAAGAGTGTGCGGCTTCGCGCAGAGGGTGGGTCTGCCGCGATCCGACAGGGCCGAATCTTCGTCGAGCAGGGCTATCAGTATGCTGGCTCTGTCTGGGTCAAGCGAGAGCAGGGCAGCGCGAAGCTGACCCTTCGAATCATAGGCTCAAAGGGGGAGCGGATCGCGTCTCTCCCCCTGGCTGTCACCGGCACAGAGTGGCACGAGATTCCTTTTGCGTTTACGAGTTCCGTTCGAGATACACAGGCATCGCTTGAAATTGCCGCGAAAGGGAAGGGAATTGTGCTGCTGGATTTCGTCTCCATGATGCGGGCCGACCTTCGCCGTGACGGCATGCTGCGCCCGGATCTTTTGAAATCGCTGCAGGACCTTCAGCCATCCTTCATCCGATGGCCCGGTGGGTCATTCGCGTCCACATACAAGTGGAAGGAGGGGATCGGGCCCTATGAGCTACGCGGCTATCATCCGAACGTTTTATGGGGCGGTTACTCCGACTACGATGGTTTCGGAACGGATGAGTTTCTAGCGATGTGTACAAGGCTGAAGACGGAGCCACTGATCACGCTTCCCGCCCCAAGCACAAAGCCGGAGGATGTGGCCTACGCGATGGAGTGGGTTCACTATGTGAACGACCCGGTAACGACCGAATGGGGCAAGCGCCGCGCCGCGAACGGTCATCCTGAACCCTACGGTGTGAGGTTCTTCCAGATCGATAATGAACCCATGAACAATGGCTTCACGCCGAAGAGCTATGCGGAGATCGTAAACGTCTATGGACCTCGCATTCGAGCGATCGCTCCAGAAGCTACGATTGTGGCGTGTGGGCAGAAGCGATCGAATGACATGGAGTGGAGCGAGACGGTCATCGATCTTGCCGGGCAGAACTTCGACGTCCTGGGCTGCCATCAGTATGAGTATGAGCCCGACAACTTCGAGACCGGACTGCGCCGGCTCCGCGATTACCTGGTCAAACTTGAGAGCTACGTGCGTGCTTCGAAGTCTCCTAAGATCCAGATCGGTGTCCTGGAGTGGAGTCTGCAGCACACCTATGACTGGCGAGCTGGTCTGCATGCCGCAGGCAGTCTGATGCTCTTCGAAGAGCTGAGTCCCGGCCTGACGATGACCTGCCCGGCGCTCCTGATGCGGAACACGACGGACGATCCCAAATGGACCGCTTCGATCTATCACGATCATGTCTCGTGGTTTCCGGGAGGTAGCTACACGGTGGAGAAGCTCTTCCGCGAATGCTATGCGGAACGCTTTTTAGCCGCAGCCACGGGCACCTTTCAGGATGTGCCGGATCGTAAGATTCTCTTCGACAAGATCTCCACGGCGATCCCAACAGGCTGGCAGCCAGGTTCGGTCGATGCGATTGCATCTGCAAGCAGTGACGGCAGCCGCATCGTCATCAAGGCGGTGAACTACAAGGCCGATAAGAACACCGTCCTCGTGCGCTTGCAGGGTGCGGGCGTGCCGACGAAGGCGGACGCTGTCCTTCATACGATCACGGCAGGTCTCAGGATGGAAGCATCACTCGAACATCCGGATGCGATTGCCCCTGTGAGCCGGCCGTTCCCTTATGCAAACGAGTTCGCTGTTGATCTTGAGCCGTATACGGTTGCGGTGCTTGAGATTCGAAAGGTTCCTGCATGAGGTCAGGCTCAGCTTTCATCAATCTTCAGTTACATCCCTGAGCCGCATCAGTGAGTGCGTGTTGCAGGTGGAGCATTCCTGAATAAGAGGTGACCCCAGTGCTCCGGCACATGCATGTCGATCATGCCCTGCGGCGTCCAGACCCAGTTGTCCTCACGCGCGCGACCGACCATCCATTCCACACGGCTGAAGTTGATCCTCCACTCCGTTCCTGCATGCGGGAGCGGCACATCCTGGCGTGACTTGAAGGCGTCGAGCGGATAGGCAATCTCGAGGGTCCAACCCTGATCGTGATCCGCCGAATGGTTGAGCGTCCCCTGCACTGCGACCGCGGTCTGCAGGCCCGGCATGCTCCAGCTGTTATCCGCGCGGCCGCCCATCTTATAGGGCTTGTTCAGGTAGAGATCCCAGCCCGTGTTCAACGCATTGATCTCGAACTCGTAGTAGCTCGAGGTCTTCGGCAGCGGCTTAAGAAAGACCTCGAAGTCGTTATCCTGAAAGATGACCGAGTCATGCTTCAGCAGCTTCGCCTTGACGTTTGGCTCTTCGAGCTCCGCTGCGATGTAGAGGAAGTGGTCGTCCCACAGCATCTTCACACGCGTGCGAAAGCGGGGCGCTGGCCGGGCAGCGCCCTGGATGTCTACGAAGTCGGTCGTCCACGGAGCCTTTTCCCAGGCAGCGTCATCCAGCTTTCCGTCGATTGTGATCGGCGTGGAGGTGCGATAGCAGTTGTACGACAACGGCGTCGGAGCCGCTGCCTGTCCTTGACCAACACTGCTCAGGCAGATCGTTACAACGGACATCAAGATAACTCGGAACATCAACACCTCCAACCTGTTAGACGCTCTTCCATGAATCCGAGAGAGGGAACTCGCTTTCATTTTCCTGCGACAGTTTCAATGCCAAGCGTCCGCACGAGGAACGCATACTGGTCCACGATCCCCTCGACCCGCTTGCTAAGTGGCATGCCTGCGCCATGGCCGGCGCGGGTCTCGACGCGGATCAGTGCCGGTGCCTTCGGCGCAAGCGCCTGCATCGCCGCCGCGAACTTGAAGCTATGCGCCGGGAAGACGCGGTCGTCGTGGTCTGCCGTCATGATCATCGTGGCCGGGTAGCCCACGCCTGCCTGCAGCCGGTGCAGCGGCGAGTAGCCGTGGATGACCTCGAACTCCGCTGCATCCTCAGACGGCGAGCCGTACTCCGCCTTCCACGCCCAGCCGATGGTGAACTTGTCGAAGCGCAGCATGTCGAGCACGCCGACCTCCGCCAGCGCTGCGCCGAAGAGCTCCGGCCGCTGCGTGATGCAGGCGCCTACGAGCAGGCCGCCGTTACTTCCGCCCTGGATTGCAAGCTTCTTCGCGGAGGTGTACTTCGCCTCGACGAGCCACTCCGCGCAGGCCGTGAAGTCGTCGAAGACGTTCTGCTTCTGCAGCTTCGTACCGGCCTCGTGCCATGCCTCGCCGTACTCCCCGCCGCCGCGCAGGCAGGCCTGTGCGTAGACTCCGCCCATCTCCATCCAGAGCACGCGCGCGGAGGAGAAGCTCGGCAGAAGAGAGATGCCAAAGCCGCCGTATCCATAGAGCAGCGTGGGCGCAGTTCCGTCGAGCGCGAGGCCCTTCTTGTAGCTCAGAAAGAGCGGGACGCGTGTGCCATCCTTGCTGGTCACGAAGACCTGCTTCGTCTCGAACTCCTCCGGCTTGAAGCGCAGCTCCGGGGCGCGATAGATGGTCGTCTCCAGCGTCTTCATGTCGAGCCGGTAGACTACGCCCGGCGTCGTGAAGTTGGTGAAGGCGAAGAAGGTCTCGTCGTCCGTGCGGCGCCCGCTGAAGCCGCCCGCCGTGCCGATCCCGGGCAGGGCAAACTGCTGCAGCAGCGAGCCGTCGGGCCGATGCAGCTCGACCATGCTCTGCGCGTCCGCGAGATAGAGCACGATGAGGGTTCCATGCACCATCGAGACCTGGTCGATGGCGTTCCGTGTCTCAGGAATCAGCGTTACCCAGTGCTCGCGCTCGGGCTTCGTCAGGTCGATCCCGATCACCTTGCCGTTGGGCGCGTCGAGCGTCGTCTGAACCCAGAAGAAGCTGCCGTCGTTGTCGATCGGGCCATACGCCGCATCGGCCTCGGTTACGACGCGGATCACCGTCGCATCCTTCAGACCGTTGCCCAGGTCGAGCACTGCGAGCTCGTTGTTCGGGCTCGTCCCCTGCGACTGGTGGATGACCACGTAGCGGCCGTCATCGGTGACCTGCGCGCCGAGGTTCAGCTCGCCGTTATCCGGCCGCTCGAAGACCAGCAGGTCGTCCTTCTGCTCCGTTCCAAGTGCGTGGAAGTAAACCTTGTGGAAGTAGTTCGCCGTCTTGAAGGATTCGCCCTCGGGGGCGTCGTAGGCGGCGTAGAAGAAGCCGCTGCCGTCCTTCATCCACGAGGCTCCGCTGAACTTCGACCACTGGATTTTGTCCTCAAGATCCTTGCCGGTCTCGACCTCGCGGACGCGCCAGACCATCCAGTCGCTGCCGGCTTCCGAGATCGCGTAGGCAACCAGCCGTCCATCATCCGTCACGCTGAAGCCGTTCAGCGCGACCGTTCCGTCGCCGGACATGGTGTTGGGGTCGAGCAGCACCGTGCGCTCACCGTCGAGGCCATCCTGCCAGTAGACGACCGCCTGATTCTGCAGGCCGGAGTTGTGCTGGTAGAAGTACCGCCGTGTGCCATTCTTCTGCGCGAAGCCGGACGGAACCGTGTACCGCTCAAAGTCCATCAGGCCCATCATGCGGCTCTGCATCCCGGCCCGCTCGGGCACGGCGGCGAGAAACTCCTGCGTCAGCTTGTTCTCGGCTCCAACCCACGCTGCGATCTCGGGGGAGTCGACGTCCTCCATCCACCGGTAGGGGTCGTCGACCCTGGTCCCGAAGTAGTCATCCGACTGCTCCATGCGGCGGGCGTTCGGGTAGGTCAGCGCAACGGATGGGGCGGGCACAGCAGCGGTCTCACTCATCCAGCCATTCTAAGGAACTTCGACCGAAGTTTCAGCGCTTGCTCATCCGCAGGCTCTGCCAGGAGCCATCGGTCGTCCATCCGCCATCGACCGGGAGCGCCTGCCCGTTGATGAAGCCGCTGCGCTCCGGCTCGGCGAGAAAGAGGATGGCCTGGGCGATGTCCTCGGGCGAGGCGAAGCGCGCCATGGGGACGCGGCCTTCGATGTCGGCGTCGGTCTGGTGGGACGACGCGATGAGGAGCGCCTCGGA